>JBEKYV010000555.1:0-2532 GCA_049510515.1 Solirubrobacteraceae bacterium
CTAACAAGCTGTGCGGGCAGATGAAGATCGAGCTTTCGCGCTGCCGGACGCGGGTACTGTGAAAGCGGGTGTGCACGGAGTTTGCTGACGGTTACGTCTGAATTCAAACCGGCGGCTGAGGTCGACGCGCGTTTGGTCACAGTCAGCGTGTCGCACACGAGGGGTCATGCAACGTCGGCGGGAGCGCTTGACGGTTGCCTACGGCCGGCGGGCCGAGTTATGAGCATCATGCAAGAGTTACATAAATGGTGTGGCGATCGGTTCAGTATTGGTTACTGTTCACAACGTGTACGTCAGAAGTGTGAAGGAGCCGCAGTTATTCCACAGAAAGCAACCCACTTACTCGTGTAGTCATCTGCTGACTTGGTCGCCTGTAAGCCGCCTGGTGGATGAATCGTTTACGGGGCTGCTAGTTAGTTGATCCGGAAATACTCGGTTCTGTCCGATGCTGGTGTTAGAAATCCCTGCATATGACAAAACTCGTGATTGTGGTGACGGAGTGTTGAGGGTGACGCCGGATCGGCAGCGGTGCTTGCTGGAGGGGCTGCTGCCAGCGGGGCTGGCGCTGCTGCCGAGCGATCTGGCGGCAGTTGACGGGCTACTGAGCGACGGCGAGGTGTATGAGTCGGTGTGGAAGTTGTGGCGCGAGCGCGACGCGAAGCTCGGGACATCGGCGCTGACCGAGGGACGCCCGACGATCCCGATCGAGACGTTCGTGCGGTTGATGGTGGTGAAGACCCGGACGGGTTGGGGGTATGAGCGGCTGGTGCGCGAGGTGTCTGACTCGTTGCATCTGCGGCGGTTCTGTGAGATCGGGCTGGCGGGCCGGGTGCCGGATGAGTCGACGCTACGCAAGATGTGTCATCGCCTCGGGCGTGAGCGGGTCGAGGCGATCACGCTGAAGGTGATCGCGATGTCCGCCGCGAGCACCGGGTTTCGTCCGCGCGCGGCGCGGGTCGACTCGACGGTGATCGAGGCCGACATTCGCTACCCGACTGATGCGGGGTTGGCGTATGACGGGGTGGTGCTGCTGGCGCGTGAGGCCGGGCGCTTGGCGGGGCTCGCGGGCGCGGGCGCGCCGCGGGTGCGTGATCGTGGTCGGGGCGCGAAGGGTCGGCTGCGGCGGTTGGGGCGTTCGTTGAAGCGCCGTTCGGGCGAGGCGAAGTCCGAGGTCCTTCTGATCACCGGTGAATGTGGGGATCTGCTGGGGAAAACGGTCTTAGAGGCACGCCGGCTGATCGCGTTTTTGGAGGCTGGTAGCGAGCTGCAGCAGGCCGCCGTGACCGGGCTGGTGGTGCATGTCGAGCGGTGCGAACGGATCTGTGAGCAGATCCGTAAGCGGCTCGCCGGCGAGCGGATCACTGATCGGCTGGTGTCGCTGCACGACCCTGACGCACGCCCGATCTGTAAGGGCAAGCTCGCCAAGAAGACCGAGTTCGGTTACGTGCAGCAGATCTGCGAGGTGACCCAGAACACGACCGGCGCCCGCGGTTACATCCTGCCGCCGACGACCGCGCCGGGGAACCCCGGCGAGAACGAGTTGCTGCCCGGCACGCTCGCCAAGCTCGACGCGCTTGGGTTCGCGATCCGCGAGCTCGCGGTCGACGGCGGGTTTGGCAAGCACGCCACCCAGGACGCGATCGACACCACCAGCCAGACCCCCAGCACCGTGTACGTCGCCGGCAGCCAAGAGCCTGACTCGCCCCGGACCCGTCGACGCTTGTACTGCTACCGCGCCGGCGCTGAGGGTCGCATCAGTCACCTCAAGCGCGGCTACGGCCTGCGCCGCAGCCGCCTTCCCGGCCACGCCGGCCAGCAGACCTGGTGCTGCTGGTCGGTCCTTGCCTACAACCTCGACACTCATTCGCACCGCCTGCACTGACCCCGTGTCCCCCGGCGCCGGTCACGATCGAGAAGATCACCGGCGCCACCCGGTCGCGGCGTGCTCAAAAACAGTAAGCGTTCAGTCCTTGGGGCCAGGGGCAAGGATTCCTGCTTGGTGCAGCGAATCTTGCAGGCGTGGAACGTGCCGAGGCGGAGGCGATTTACGACGCGGGGCGCGAGCAGTGTGTGCAGTTGATTCTCGATCTTGCTGCTCGGGTTCGGGAGATGGACGAGCGTTTGAGTCGTTTGGAGGCGACGGCGCGTGAGGACTCGCGGACGAGTTCCAAGCCGCCGTCTGCGGATCCGCCCAAGACGCGCGCGCAGCGGCGGGCTGAGGCGCGCGCGAAGGCCAAGGAGTTGATGCGCAAGGACGGCGAGCGCCGCGAGCAGGGTGCGCAGCCTGGGCACCGTGGCGCTGGTCGTGAGCTGAGGCCGTCCGATCAGATGGATGAGATCGTCGATCATTACCCGCAGGCGTGTGGCGGCTGTGGTCGTGCGTTCGATCCCGCGCAGTTCCGGCCGGGTGTTGGGCGCTTCGGCCGCCATCAGGGCGTAGAGTTGCCGCCGATCAGCGTGGTCTGGACCGAGCATCGCACGCATCAGTTGCGCTGTCGGGGCTGCCGTGCACGAACGAGTGCTGGCTTGCCG
>JBEKYV010000556.1:0-2529 GCA_049510515.1 Solirubrobacteraceae bacterium
AGGAGAAGGTGGAGGCGATGATCCTCAGCGTCGTCACCCTCCAGGAGGCCTACGCCCGGGCGCTGCTGATCGACCGCGAAGCGCTCGCGCAGGCGCAGGGGGACGGGGACGTGCTCGGCGGATACGAGCTGCTGCAGCGCGCCTTCCAGACCGATGTGCGCCCGCTGTGCGCGCGCGTGCGCGAGCAGCTGGGAGCCGCGGCCGACCCGGTCGCCGCCTTCCGCGCGTCCGGCTACGTCGCGCGGATGGCGGAGCGGCGGGGCGGCGTTCGCGTGTAGAGCGCCGGTTTGGCGATCGCGCGGCGGCGTGGCGGCGATCGAGTGGCGGGCGGGGCGGCGACCGCGCGGCGGCGTGGCGTCCGCCGCGCCCGCGCGCGGTTCAGCTGCCGAACTGGCTGGGGCCGGCGGGCGCCTGCGTCTGCCCGGCCGCCTCGGGGCGGATGACCCGAACCGTCGTGCCGGCGCGGCCGAGCGCCGCCGCCTGGTCGGCGCTGATGTCCGTGGCCAGCGCGATCGCGATCTGCGACAGCGGCGCGATCGCGATCAGCCCCCGCTCGGTGAGCTTCGAACCGTCGATCAGCAGCACCGACTCGCGGGCGTGGGCGATCATCGAGCGCTTGACGTCGGCCTCGAGCGAGTCGGCGTCGGTCAGCGTGTCGCCGTCGACGACGCCCTTGACGGAGAGGAACAGCCGGTCGGCGTAATGCTCGTTGACCGTGCGCGTCGCTCCCGCGCCGACGAACGAGCGGGTCAGCGTCCGCAGCGTGCCGCCCACGCCGATCAGCTCGATGTTCGGCCCGGCATCGCTGGCGAGCAGGGTCATGATCGGCAGGCTGTTCGTCAGCACGGTCGCGGCGACGCCGCTGGCGATGATCTCGCGCGCGACGAAGTAGGTGGTGGTCGAGGAGTCGAGGAAGACCGTGTCGTGCGGGTTGAGCAACTCGACGGCGGCGCGCGCCAGCATCCGCTTGGGCGCGGTGGCGACGTTCAGGCGCCGGTCGAAGGAGTCCTCGTGCCCGGCCGCGTTCGGGAGCACGGCGCCGCCGTGGGTGCGGCGGGCGAGCCCGCGGCGCTCCAGCTCGCCGAGGTCGCGACGGGCCGTCATCGCCGAGACGCCGAAACGCGTCTCGACCTGCGAAACGGTCACCGCGCCGGTCGCCAGCAGCAGATCCGCGATCGAACGCCGGCGATCCTCCGGGATCGCCCCAAGCTCGGCCGCCTCCGGGATGGACTGGGGCGTGCCTTGCTCGATCGTCGGCTGGGTCATGAGGGCGGCTTTCGCGGAGCGCGGTTAGGGCGAGCTTGCGATCAGGTTAGCGGACGTTGAGAACCGATCTGCGCGCACAGTGTAGTCCGCTGCGGTCGAACAGTGTCGCCCGCCACCACGGCCGCGCTTTCGAGGCCCGCCGCTACTGGCCCTTTGGGCCCCAGCGACGTGTATTCGCAAAAGTTTGCGCCGTTCGGATATGATCGCCAGGCGTGTCTGCTCACTGCACTCCACCACAAATGAGCGGTCGAATTTTCCGGAGGACACCTTCCTGGGAGAGGTCTCGGCGCGGTATCGCGGTGGAGCTGTTCGTTGATGAGGAGATGGAGCTGTCGGGCGGTGGGGAGGTCCCGACAGCAGGTCTGTGCTGCAGTGACCGGCGTGCCGCAGGAAGCGGCGCCGCCGGGCACCGGAGGAGCACGGGCCGGGGCGTGGCGGGGGTCCCTGGATCTCGGCCTCGGCCGGTGTTCTGTCCTCATCCAGTCGGCTGTCGCCGGCGTGCGCGGATGCGCACGCGTCGCGACGCGCTGGCGTGCTCGTGGCGCGTTGGGGCGCCACCCTCGCGCCATGAGGTCGAGGTCGTCTCACCATGAGCACAGTGAGCGCGAACGGTCGCCGTCCCCACGTCAGGGTCCCCAACTCAGCATGTCGTTGCAGCCAACCGGTCGCCGAAGGCTCGCGGCGTCCGAGCGACCTGCGCTGAGTTCAGCCAGGGAATCGATCAATCCTTCGAAAGGATCAGATGTCATGACGTCTCGCTTGAGCAAGCGCACACTGATTTTGGCCGTAGCGGCCCTGTGCGTCGTCGGAGTCGTTGGCGGGGTGGCGTATGCGGCCTCGCTCAAGAAGGGCCTGAAGGTCTATGTCATCCCGAAGAACCTCGGGAACTCCTACTTCACGACTGCTGACAGCGTGAAGACGGGCGGCGCTCTGGCAGCGCTGAAGGCGCTTGGCGAAACCGGGACCGAGACCAGCGGCAGCGCCGCGACTCCGGCCTCGCAGCTCCCGGCCATCCAGGCCGCGATCGCCAAGGGTGCGAACATCCTGATCGTCTCGGCAACCGATCCGGCCGCGCTGTGTTCGACGCTGAAGGCGGCGGAGGCAAAGGGCGTCACGGTCGTGACCTACGACGCAGACACCAACTGCCGTTCGGTGTACGTCGAGAACGCCCCGGCGTCCGCGATCGGCGAGAGTGAGGTCGTCGACATGGCCAAGGAGATCGGCCCCGCCGGCGGCCAGATCGCGATCGTCTCGGCTGCGGCA
>JBEKYV010000557.1:0-2528 GCA_049510515.1 Solirubrobacteraceae bacterium
CCAAACCCGCCAACTCTACCTCGCGACCGATCTCTCGATCGCTCAAAGCCACTGGACACGCCTGCGCGGCTTGCTCGGGGCCAAGCCAGGTGACTTTGGTAACGGCAGGGGTCTTTGGATTCGCCCCTGCAGAGGCGTTCACACTCTTGCCATGCGCTTCCCAATTGACGTAGTCTATTTAGACCGCGCCGGGCGGGTGGTGCATCTCGAGCACAACCTCCAACCTTGGCGCTTCTCCCCTGTCCGTTTGCAGGCATCGTCAGTCCTGGAGTTACCCAGTCACACGCTGGCCAGAACCGAAACTGCATTGGGCGATGAAATAGAAATCAAGATCAACGAAAAGGGCTAGCATATTGTTTGCCCATCAACGTTCCTAAACGGGAAGCTAACCCGAGAACCCGAAGCGGGAATTTCGGACCTGATTTTTTCTGAATCTGATTTTTCAGAATCTGGTTTTCGCAACCTGACGAATCGCAACCTGGATAAAGAATTCCTGCTGTGGCCGGAACCCGGCACCGACCACGGCGAGCTCCTCGAGGGGGTCGGCCACCCGCCACGCTCCGACGCGAGCTTCCCTCACCCGGTGGGCCCGGCCGCCCGCCACGACGCGATGCGCGAGGATCGGCACCACTACGTCTCCCACGTCGACGGCGGCCGCTACGTGGACGAATGTGACGTCCTCGGCAACGTCCTCGCAGTCCTGTACGGGATCGCCTCCCCTGAGCGAGCACGGTTGATCATGGAGTTCCTGCACCGGAGTGCGGCCGCCGCCCCCTATCCGATGCCCACCTACACCCGCAGCTTCCAGCCCGGCGACCGCTGGGGGATGTACAGGCACGATCTGGAGCGCTTCCAGGACGAACGCTGGCGCAACCCGCCCGGCCGCTACCACAACGGCGGCGTCTGGCCATTCATCGGCGCGCTCTACGTGGTCGCCCTGCAGCGGGTGGGGATGGTGGCCGAGGCTCGCGCCGAGTTCGCCCGGCTGACCGCGGCGAACCGGCTCAACCGAACCTCCGGAGCCGGCTGGGGCTTTCACGAATGGATCGACGCGGGGAGCGGGGAGCCCGAGGGAGCGCCTGGCCAGAGCTGGAGCGCGGGCGCCTACCTCCTGGCGGCCGAGGTGGTGAGCGGCCGGCCCGTCAGCCTCTGAAGGGGGTTCTCGATCCCGACGCGGTCCGCTCAAGTGCACCGCATCGGGTCGCCATCACTCCTTGTCGGTGACCCGGTACTCCAGGTAGGCACCGAACATGAGGCGGGTCTGCGCCTCCAGCGCGGGGATGACCGAGAGCGCCAGCCCAACCACCGGGTAGAGGAAGAGCTGGAAGTCGGCGTACAGGCGTCGCCACCTTCCCCACTCGCCGGGCTTGGGGCACATCGCGCGGTCGACGACGATGAGGACCAGTGTGTTGAGCAGTGTCATGGTGAGGATGACAGTGGTCAGCAGGCCGAGCGCGGTGGCGGTCGGCGAGAGGCTGTAGTCGAGGTCGATGAGCGCGGGCAGCGAGCCGCCAATGGGCAGGAGGAGGGGGAGCGTTGCCCAGGTGAGGTGGTTGAACATCAGGTAGCGGAAGCGGCGTGCCCGCAACTTCCAGGGAATCTCCGGATGATTGAGCAGGCGCACGCAGACGTAGGGCACATCGGTCGCGCCCCAGGCCCAGCGCTTGATCTGGTTGTACTGACTGACGTGGGTGGCGGCGTAGTCACGTGCCCGGGGAGCGTCGCCGAAGACCGGCAGGAATGCGGGCCGCACCTGAAGCTGCTCGCCATAGCGGAAGAACGCCTTCCAGAAGAAGCGTGAGTCCTCGGGGATGACGTCGTCGTCCCAGTAGCCGGCCTCGGTGAGCAGCTTCATCGACATCGTGTAGGAGGAGAACATCACCAGACGCTCGGGATGCTGGTGAAGGAACATCTGCCATTGGGTCGCCGCCGTCGCCATCACCCGGACCGCTGCCGGCACCCGCCAGAGGTTGTTGAGGAAGACGGGGACGGGCTGCCAGATCGAGGTCAGCGCGCGGTCGACGTGCAGGAAGTTCCACGTGATGTAGGCGAAGTACTCCGGATGGAGGCGGAAGTCGGAGTCGAGATCGGTGACCAGTGTCCGGGTGGGGTCCAGCCCGAGCTCATCGCAATGGCGGCGCAGCACCGGTCCCCCGTAGGCCATCGCCGCCGACTTGCCGACCACGATGCCGGGCAGCAGCGGATCCTTGATGTGGATGAAGGCGCGGAACCGGTCACCCAGCTCGCGGCGCAGCCGGGCGACATTCTCACAGCCGGCGAGGTCGGTCTCCCGGGTGATGATGGCGCAGACTTTGAGCTGGTCCGGGTAGCGCTGGGCGACGAGTGCGTCGACCGTGGCGCGCAGCACCTCGTAGCGCTCTGTGTAGGTGGGGATGAGCACGCAGTGGGTGATGTCGTTCGGTCCGGGAGCGCCGTCGGGCGGCTGGAGAGCCTCGCATTCGGCCCACCAGTCGATGGCCTGGACACGCCGCAGCTCGTGGAGTGAGCGCCACACGAAGTAGACGGTC
>JBEKYV010000558.1:0-2522 GCA_049510515.1 Solirubrobacteraceae bacterium
CGTTGACGAACACGTCGTGGCCGCCCACGCCGACGCGGCCGTGGCGGGCGAGAATCGCGAGCACCAGCGCCAGGCGGTTGCGATCGAGGCCCGAGGCCACGCGGCGGGGCTGCTCGAGCTCCGAGGGCGCCACCAGCGCCTGCACCTCCACGAGCAGCGGCCGCGAGCCCTCCATCGCCGCCAGCATCACGCTGCCGGGGGCGCGCGTAGCCTGCGCGACGAAGCGCGCCGAGGCGTCCAGCACCTCCACGAGGCCGCCCTGGCGCATCTCAAACAGCCCCGCCTCGTTCGTCGAGCCGAAGCGGTTCTTCAGGGCGCGCAGCTCGCGATACGGGCGCTCTCGCTCGCCTTCGAACTGCAGCACGCAGTCCACCAGGTGCTCCAGCACGCGCGGGCCGGCGAGCGCGCCGTCCTTGGTGACGTGGCCCACGAGGATCGTCGCGATCCCGCGCGCCTTGGCGAGTTCCATCACGCGCACCGCCACCTCGCGCACCTGGCCCACCGAGCCGGGGGCGCCGGTCAGCTCGTTCGCGTGGAGCGTCTGCACGGAGTCGATCACGCATGCCTCTGGCGCGTGCGCCTCGAGCACGTCGAGCACGGCGTCGAGGTCCGTCTCGGCCACGATCGGCACCGCCAAGGCCCCGTGCTCGAGCGGTGAGACAGGATCGCCCGCTCGGCCGTCAGGTGCTGCTGCGTCGAGACGCTCCGCGCGCAGCCTCACCTGTCCCGGCGACTCCTCTGCGCTGACGTACAGCGTGCGGTGGCCCGTACCCGCCAGATGCCCCAACACCATGTTCGTCAGCGTCGACTTGCCGATCCCTGGCGCCCCTCCAAGGAGCACCAGCGAGCCCGGGACGAGACCGCCACCGAGCACTCGATCCAACTCGCCGATACCCGTCGGCAGGCGACTCGCGGTCTCGGCGCCGACGTCCGCGAGTCGCACCGGCTGGTTTTTCTTGCCTGCCGGTCGATCCTTGGCCGGTCCTCGCCCGCCGCGGCTTTCGCGGCTCGGGGGGGCACGCTCCTCCACCAGCGTGTTCCACGCCTCGCAGCCGGGGCACTGCCCGTACCAGCGGGTCGACTGATGTCCGCACTGCGAGCACACGTGAATTGATTGCGGGCGAGGCATCCTCGCAGGGTACGGTCTGGTGGGGACAGTTAACTTTTCGGCCCCAACCAAATGAGAACGAGACCCAATCTCATTTGGTTAGGGCCCCAAAAGAACATCACACACCCCCAGCGAGCAATCCCCAGGAGGTGGGCATGGCGGATAGGCGAAACCGCGCGCAGTAACTCCTCCACTCCACGCCCCTGATGCCGTCCCGGCGCGGGCGACGCAGGGGCGTGATCGCCCCGCTAGAGGCGCTCGACTACTCCGCGCCGTCAGCGGGCAGGTCGGGCATGGCGTCGTGGTCCTCGCCGTCCTCGACATCGCCCTCGGGGAGCCCTTCTCCGGCGGGAAGCTCGCCGTCGCCCGAACCGCCGTCCTGCGCAGCGCCGGCGCCGACGCCGGCCGGGACCTTCTGCTTCTTGGGCTTGACGATCGTCAGTTTGACCTCGCCCTCTTCGCCCTCCGCGGCGGGGTTGACCACAACCGTGGCACCGGGGACGACCTGCTCGCGCAGCACGAAGTCCGCGAGCGGGTCCTCGATATAGCGCTGGATCGCGCGGCGTAGCGGCCGGGCGCCCATCGCCGGATCCCAGCCCTTCTCGACGAGCAGTTCCTTGGCGGGGTCGGTCAGCTCCAGCTGCAGCTCGCGTTCGGCCATCGACTCGCGGATGCGCAGCAGCAACAGCTCGACGATCTGCTTGATTTCGTCCTTGCCCAGCTTGTGGAAGACGATCACGTCGTCGATGCGGTTGAGGAACTCCGGTCTGAACACCTTCTTCAGCTCGCCCATGATGCGGTTCTTCATGTCGTCGTAGGTGATCCCCGTCTCGTCGTCTGACACCGCGAAGCCCAGCGGCGTGTTGCGCGCGATCTCGGCGGCGCCGATGTTGGAGGTCATGATCACGATCGCGTGGCGGAAGTCCACGGTGCGCCCCTGGGCGTCCGTGAGGCGGCCGTCCTCGAGGATCTGCAACAGGATGTTGAAGACGTCGGGGTGGGCCTTCTCGATCTCGTCGAGCAGCAGCACGCAGTAGGGCTTGCGCCGCACCGCCTCGGTCAGCTGGCCGCCCTCGTCGTAGCCGATGTAGCCGGGAGGCGAGCCGACCAGGCGCGAGACGGCGTGCTTCTCCATGTACTCCGACATGTCGATCCTCACCATCGCGTCCTCGTCGCCGAACAGGAACTCGGCGAGCGTGCGCGCCAGCTCGGTCTTGCCGACGCCGGAGGGGCCAAGGAAGATGAATGAGCCGGTTGGGCGCTTGGGGTCCTTCAGCCCGGCGCGCGAGCGGCGGATCGCCTTCGAGATGACCTCGATCGCGGGGTGCTGGCCGATCACGCGCTTGTGCAGTTCGTCCTCCATGCGCATCAGCTTCTGCGTCTCGGCCTCGGTCAGCTTGAACACGGGGATGCC
>JBEKYV010000559.1:0-2502 GCA_049510515.1 Solirubrobacteraceae bacterium
AAATGTTCACACCTTTTGGCGGTCAGCTCTTTGGACTGAACGCGCGCCTTCACCGGGTGGTTGGATCCAGTTCCGGAGAGACCAGGCGGGCGGGACGGTCTAGCTTTTGGGCTGAAGCGCACCCACCAGCAGGCGCTCGAAGGCGTCACTTGCCGCGGGCACCGAGAACAGCCTTTCGACGGCCGCCCGTCCACTGCTCGTCAACCGCCGGCGCAGCTCGGGCGACGCGCGCAGCTCGTTCAATCGCGCGGCCAGTTGCGTGGAGTCGCCCTCAGGAAAGGTCAGCCCGCCGCCGGTCAGCCCGATCAGCCAGGGGATCTCGCCCGAGTCGGAGCCAACCACTGGTACGCCGCACCACAGCGCCTCGACCACCACTCGCCCGAACTGCTCCTTCCACGTGGGCGTGGTGCGCGAGGGTAGCGCCAGCAGGTCGAGCCGCGCGTATGCGGCCGCCATGCCGTCGTGGGTGAAGCCGTCGAGCACGCGCACGTGCGAGCCGGGGATCGGCTGTCCCTCCAGTTGCGCGCGCAACTCGCCGTCGCCGATCAGCAGCAGCTCGACCGGGGCCTGCAGCATGCGCACGGCGGCGAGCAGGTCGGTCAGTCCCTTGCTCTCGACCAGGCGTCCCGCGTAGCCGATCGTGAAGGGGCGCCCCGCCCCGCGGTCGGTCGTGGCGGGCGCCCATTCAGGCACGGCGTGCGGCGCGAGCGCGACCTCCCCGCGCGCTCCCCAGGCGCGTGCCAGCCGCGCGGCACTGTCGGACCGTGCGGCCACGAACGCCGCACGGCGGAGCACTCGCGCGCGCAGTCCGCGTACCGGCAGGGGCAGCGCCCGGTCGATATTCTCGGCGCACTGCACACCGAACGGGATGCCGTTGCGCGCGAATATCTCACCCCACTGCGTCGCGGAGATCGAGTAGGGCTCGGCCTCGACAAACGCCACATCGGGCCGTGCGCTAGCGCTAAGCGCGCGGCAGCGGGTGAGGTAGAAATGCCGCTGCGGGCGTCCAGCGAGCGCGACCGGCGTCGGACGCAGCGCATGCTCCAATCCCGCAAGTGGCTGCGGGGTCATCGTGCGCTGTGAGTACTCGCTGCGCCAGCGGCTCGGTAGGACGATCGTGACCCCCCAGCCCCGCCGCTGCAGCTCGCGGTAGACCTCCTGGTTGACGTTCACCATCGCCGGGTGGCTGATCGCCAACAGCCGCCGTCGGCGCTGTGTCGCGGGCGCCGATTGGTCGCGGCTCATGCTGCGCGGATCGTGAGTGTGTGATCCACGCACGATGTTTAGTTTTTGTGAAGCCCTGTCGCTCGACTGTGCCTGGCCGTCCTGGTGGAGCCGGATTTGTGCCCCTTGCGGTCTTGCGGGCGATGTGTACTTTTTGTGAAGAGCTTTGCTCCGGCCCCGCGATCCTGTCAATCTGAGCCCCCGCGACGTTGAACCGGTCGCCATCCACCGCCTCGTCAGGGGGCCAAAGCAATGAACGAGACGACCGAGGCCACACCGATCTTCGCGCCAATCTGGAGGCGCAGGTGGCTGATTCTGGTTGTAGGGGTGATCGTCGCCGCGGCGACCTACCTCTACTACAAGCATCAGCCCACGGTCTACACCGCCAGCACGCAAATCTACCTGGGCGGGGGGACCGAAGAACAGGGGCTGCTCAACAGCACCCAGAGCAAAGTGACGCTCAACAGCCGCGACGTCACCGACCAGGCGACGCTGATCAACTCCAGTTCGCTCGGCGAACCGGTGCATCATCGGCTGCGCACCGAACACCACCTCGCGGCGGCCCGGGGCAAGGCTCACGCGAGCGCCGCCGGCAGCAGCGACTTCATCACGATCACCACCGAAGCGCGCACCGCCAAGGGCGCCGAGCAGCTCGCCGACGCCTACGCCGCCGCGTACGTCAAGCGCCAGCACACTCACTACCGGCGCGAGGTGAGCGCGGCGATCGCCGCCACCCACCGCCAACTGGGTCGCATCGAAGCCGGCCTTGCCGCCGCCGCCAAGGCCAAAGCGAAGGGGAAGGGCGGCGCCGCGAGCGGTGCCGCCAGTGGCGCCGCCACCGTGCAGGCCGCCAACCTCGCGAGCAAGATCAACCAACTCGAAGGCGACCTCGAGGTCGCGGGGGTGCAGGAGATCAGCTCTGGCAAAACCAAGGCGACGCTCCTGTCGCCGACGCCCAAACGCAACGCGATCTTCGGCTTCGTAGTCGGCCTCCTGCTGGCGGCGGCCGCCGCGGTCCTGCTCGGCCGCTTCGATCGGCGGCTGCGCTCGCTTGCGAGTATCGAAGCGGCCTTTGGGACGCCGGTGCTGAGCGCGATGCCCGCGGTTCGCCAACCCGTGGTGCGCACCGGCGGCGAGCCGGCGCCGGCCGACGGGCTGCTGGAGCCACTGCGGCGGCTGCACACCACGCTGCAGCTCGGCGACATGCTCGAGCGCGACCGTCAGCGCCCGCCGCGCCTGATCCTGTTTCTCAGCGCCGACTCCGGCGACGGCAAGTCG
>JBEKYV010000056.1:0-11744 GCA_049510515.1 Solirubrobacteraceae bacterium
CGGCGTCGAGCCAGCCGCGGAAGTGCACACGTCGCTCCACCCCCACACGCCGTGCCAGCCTGCGCATCGCCGGTAGCTGCATGCCATCGCCGCAGACGACCAGCTCCGCGTCCACCGAGCGCATCGCACGGATCAGCACGCCGAGACCCTTCGGCTTCACCACCCGGCCGGCGAACAGCACGCGCCGCGCGGTGCTGCCGTCCCCCGGTCGCAGCGGCGCCTGTGGCTCAGACGGCGGGCGCGGCTCGTGCGGTTTGCGTGTCAGGTCGGACTCGTGTGGTTCCTCGTGTGGTTCCTGCGGTCCCCGCGTCCGGTGGGGCTCGCTTGGATGCGGCGACAGCGTGACGAACAGCGGGATCACCGCGCGGCTGCCCACGTCGTTGACTGCCAAATGCCGCTCCACGGCGTTCGAGTAGGCAACCGCGAGGTCGGCGCCGCGCAGCGCCGCGAGCGCGCGGGTCGTCTGCCGGTAGGCAGCCGGCAGCGGCCGCGGGTTGCGCACGTGCGCACAGCCGCGCAGCGCGAGATTGGGGATGCAGCCCGGCCCGTGGGCTCGTGCGCACTCCTGGCCGGGGCGGAAGTAGTGCACGCCGGCGGTGCAGGCCGTGTAGCCGTGGGCGCTGACCACCACCGGCGCCTTGGTCCGCAGAGCCGCCACCACGTCGGGGTCGTCGAGCTGGTGAAGGTGGATCACGTCGGGGCGCGCTGATGCTGCGGCGCCGAGCCGCGTTTCGATCGGGAGGTGCGCCTTGAACAGCTCTGTGCTGTGGTGCACGGTGACGCCGGGGACGTGCAGTTCCGGATCGACTTTCGCCGCCACCACACTCACCTGCAGCCCCTGCTCGGCGAGCAGCTGTGCGCTCGCCTGCACGTGGGCGGCAACGCCTCCGTTGCGACCCCACAGCGGGGTGCCCAACAGCACCGAGCGTGGAGAGGCTGGCATCGCGTCGGATGATACCCCCGCCACGCCCTGCGAAGTGGGTTGATGGCCCTGCTTGCCTGCGAAGTGGGTAGATGTGTCTTTTGTGTGAAACCACCGAGGCGCGATGGCGGCGTGCGAGAGAATCCGGGCGCGATGCAAGACCGATTGACAGCCACCGCTGCGCCGGACGCCACCACCGCCCGCCCGCAGGTCGTGTACGTGATGGGATCGGGCCGCAGCGGCAGCACGATCCTCGGCGTGGCGCTCGGCAACTGCGACGGCGTCTTCTATGCGGGAGAGCTCGACAACTGGTTGGTGCGCTCGGGGACGCCGGTGCTCGGGGGCCTGGAACGGACGCGCTTCTGGAGCACCGTCCGAGACGATGTGCCGGGGGGGCGGGAGCTGTTCGGCAACCGCGCGCAGCGCGATCTCGAACGCTCGTTTGCGCCCTTTCGGTTGCACCGCCTGCGCGCCAGGCTGCAGCTGCGCGAGCGCTACCGCCCGGTCACCGAGGATCTCTACCGGGCGATCGCCCGCGCGGCGGGAGTGACACACGTCGTCGATACCTCACACTTCCCGCTGCGCGCGCGGGAGCTGCAGGCGCTTGCCGGCATCGACTTGTACCTGATATTGCTGGTGCGCGATCCCCGTAGCGTGGTCGACTCGTTCAACCTTTACCTGAATCGAAACGATGTCGCCGAGCGTCGGCTGCGGGTGCTCAGCACCAACGCCAACCTATGGCTGACGCATCTGCTGTCCGTGTTGGTGTTCCTGCGCCAGCCGCGCGAGCGGCGGATGCTCTTGCGACACGAGGATCTCCTCGCCGACCCAGGGGGCACGCTCCGTGAGGTCCTCGACCGGGTGGGGAGCGCCGCGGCGCTCCCGGACTTGACGGCGCTCGACACCGGCTTTCCCCTAAATGGCAACAGGCTGCTCTCCGCCGAGGTCGTCTCGCTCGAGAGCCGACCGGTCGCCGCGCGGGGCGGCTCGCGCATAACCGCGCTGCTGCAGCTGCCTTGGACGGCGGTCTTCTCGCGGCTGGGCCCGGTGGTGAGCGAGCCGGCTGTGCGCGCTGCATCGTCTGCACCGGTGGCACCCACCATGCCTGCGGCGGCGCCCCCACCTGCTGCATCGTCTGCACCGGTGGCACCCACTATGCCTGCGGCGGCGCCCCCACCTGCTGCATCGGCGCCCCCGGCAGCGTCGGCTACACGCACGGGCAGCTAGCGGGGATGTCTGGCGCAGCCAGATCCGCGCGTAGCGGGCGCCTGCGCGCACTGCTGCGCCAGGGCTGGCCCGACGAGGCGCGCCGGGTCGCGCAGGAGCCAGTGCTGTACGAGGCCGCGGCCACGGCGCGCCCCCACGGTCGCTGTCTGAACGCCGGCTGCGGCGAGGGCCTGTACAGCCGGTTCCTGGAGTCTTTTGGAGAGGTCAGCGAGATCGTCAATATCGACATGACGATGCCGCGGATCGCCGCCACCCGCTCGGACCCGCGGCACACCGACACCGCCGGCTCGCTGACCGAGCTGCCGCTGGCGGACGGCTCGTGCGACTGGCTGCTGTGCACCGAGGTGATCGAGTTCGTGCCCGACGATCGCGCCGTCGCACGGGAGCTGGGGCGGGTGCTCAAGCCGGGCGCGCACGCGCTGATCACGGTCCCCACGCCACCCGCTCCGCGCGTGTCGGCCGACGTGCGCGAGGGCTACACGCCTGCGCAGCTGCGTGAGCTGCTCTCGCTGGGAGGGCTGGAGGTCGTCTGGCAGGGTCACTGCTTTCACCTGCTGATGCGCTGGTTTGTGCTCGCCTGGCGCTGGCAGCACGAGCGCCTGGGCGGCGGCCGGCGCAGCCTGATGCCGCGCCTGGCCGTGCTCGCATGGGGCCACGCCGACCGCCGGCTCACGGTTGGGCGCCCGTGGGATCTCGTGGTGCTGGCGAGGCGGGCGGGATGAGGGTTCGCTCGCCGCGTGACATACCTCGCGTGACCTACCGGCGCTCGCTGGCGCTGCGCGAGGCCAACCGCGAGCGGCGCTTCCGCACGCGCCTGCGCTTCGACCCACAGGCACCCGAGCTGCTGCTCTCCCCCCACTGGGACGACGCCGTGCTGGACTGCTGGAGCGTGCTCACCGGTGAGCACCGGGTGACCGTGGTCAACCTCTTCGCGGGAGTGCCACCGCCCGGGAGTCTGGCGCCATGGGACGCGATCACGGGTGCCACCGACTCGGCAGTGCGAGCCCGCGAGCGGATCGCCGAGGACGCGCGAGCGCTCGCCGGCGCCGGTCGCACGCCGGTCAACCTCCCGTTCCTGGACGCCCAGCACCGCGCGGCGGAGCCCGATCCCACCCTGGAGGAGATCGACCGAGCGCTCACCGCCGTGGCGCCCAGCGCATCGCAGGTGTATGTGACCGCGGGCGTGGGCGGTCACCTCGATCACCTGCTCGCGCGTCGTTATGGGCGCATGCTGCTGCGTGCGGGCCTGCCGGTTGCGCTGTACGCCGACCTGCCCTACTGTGTCCTGCACGGCTGGCCGCACTGGGTCGACGGCACCGAGCCCGATCCCCACCGCAACGTCGATGCATTCTGGCTGGAGTTTCTCAAGGGCGTGTCGGAGCTGCCGGGGCTGCACAACGCTCTCGTCGAGCGCCTCGACGACAGTGCCGCCACCGCGAAGCTTGCGGCCATGCGCAGCTACGAGACCCAGCTGCCCGGGCTCGACTACGGTGCCGGGCGCCTGCTCTCCGATCCGGAGATTCACCGGTTTGAGGTCAGCTGGGAGCTGATCCCGACGGGTATTCGATCGTGAGCATGCGGGGGTAGTCGGTCGCCGCGATTTCGATCGTCGCGGTGTGGCTGGCCTGCGAGACGAGTTTGGCGGGGGTGGTTTCGTCGCGGAGCGGGTCGTAGGCGCCGATGGTGGGGGGTGTGGCGGTTTCGGGGAGGTTGCCCAGCGTGATGCGGAAGGTCTCGTTGGGGAGGTCGAAGCGGTGGATGTCGCTGGTGGGGGCTTCCGGTTCGTAGAGCGTGAGCAGGTCGCGGGTCATCACGTAGACGGGGATCACATAGCGCGTGGGGGAGGATTGGAAGGGCAGCACGGCGAGCACGTCTCGGTCGTAGAGGCTGGGGTGGGCGGCGGTGCCGTCGCCGGTAAACTGGGCGTGGTTGCCGTCCTGGGCGATCGAGAGAAGGGAGAGCTGGCGCAGGTCGGGGCCGGGGCCGGGGCCCTGGAATTGGGCGAGCATGTTGTGGAAGCCGCTCATCGTTTCGCCGCCGAGCGCGTCGCCGGGGTAGGTTTCGGGGTGGGCTTGCAGTGCGGTGTAGAAGCTGGGGGGGATGAGCGCGAGGGCGTGTCCGGCGGCCGCGTAGAAATACTCGCGGGTCATGCCCTTGTTGATCATCGCGACGAGGCTGCGCAGCAGCGCCTTGGCTTGGAAGTGGGCCTTGTCGGCAGGTGTGAGAGTTGTGGAGGTGGGTGTGCTCTCGTCGGGGCCGACCACGGTGGCGTTGTTCAGCGAGAGGTTGTACTCCGTCATCCACTTCTGCAGCGGAGCGCCCCCCGGCGGGCCGACGTTGCGGCCGTGCGCCAGCCCGTACACTTCGGTCGTCATCGGCGCGAGGTCGCGCACGATCGTCTCGGTTTGCGTCGCCGCGAGGTAGTACTCGGGAAACAGCGACTGGTAGTGGGGCACGAACAGCGGGGCGAAGCTGTCCTTCAGCGTGTCCCGTTCGCCCATGGCGTTCAGCGGTGCCAGCGAGCGTTCCTGGTCGGCGGCGGGGAAGGTTTTGGCGCCGTCGTACAGATGCTTGCTGAGCGCCGTCAGCCCCGGTGGCGCATTTGCGCCGGAGGGGAATGGCGTCTGGCTGGCGAAGCCGTCGCTGATGCCGACGCCCGAGCCGATCCCGTTGGCGGGGTTGCGCACAAAGGCGACCGTTTCATCGAGCAGCGCTTTGGTGATTTCCCTGGTCGCTGCGCTCACCCCTTCGGTGCCCTTGGGTGTGTCGTAGTATTCGGCGTTGAGGAACTGTGAGCCGAAGCTGAGCTCGTTCCACACCTCGAGGTCATACCCTTCGGGGCCGAAGATGCTCGCGGCCTCCTTGCACACCGTCGCCACGTAGCTCAGCCAGCCGCCGAGCGTTTCCTGGAAGGCCGGATTCGGCTGGCCGCCCGCGAGCGTGGGCTGAGCGAAGGGCGCGTACAGCAGCGTGGCGCCTTTGTGCGGACCGGCCGGCAGCGCGGCCGGCAGCGGTTTGGAGAGCGTGGCTATGTCACCGGCGAGCGAGTCGATCAGGATGTCGGGGTCGCCGCCGAAGGAGAGCCCATCGAAGCCGGTCTTGCCCGGCACGACTGCCGCGGCGGAGGCCGGTGTGAGCGCCACCGTCTGGGCGCCCGCCGGCGCTTCGGCGGTCGTTTCCAGATTGAGCTGGCGTGCCGGGGTGGGGCCCTCGCTGTTGGCGTCAAGCAGGATCAGCGGCCGCAGCCCGTGCCTGTGCAGCGCTTCGAGGCGCGTGCGCACGCTCGCCTCGTCGCCGAACTGGGTGGGATTCTCGTAGGAGAGCGCGTCCCAGTTGAGCGCGATGCGCGCCAGCTTGAAGCCGCTGTCCTGCAGCAGCTGCGCGGTTGCTTGCGCCTGCGGTGCGCTCACGTTGAAGTTGATCCCAAGCGATTCCAACAGGCGCGAGGCCGGCCATGTGTCCATGTAGGCGCGCCAGGGCTGGATCCAGAACGAGGTCGTACCGAACGGCGTCTCGGTGAGGTACTTGGCGTCGATCGGGTCGGCCACCGTCCCGCCGGAGCCTTCCCCTTCGCCCTGTTCCTCCGAGCCGCCGCTCTGTTCTGTCGAGCCGCCGCCATGTTCGGAGGAGCCGCTGCCCTGTTTGGCTGCGGAGCCGCCTCCTTCCGGGCTGCCGCCGCCGCCCGAGCCGGCGCCGCCCGGTTCGCCGGATGCTTCCCCGGCGGGTTCGCCCTGTTCGGCGCCCGTGGTCGCGCCCGTCACTTCAGGGGAGGGCAGTTCGTCTTCAGCAGCTTCCGCCGTGGAGCCGTCGCCCGCGCTGCTGCCCGTGCCGGCGGGGGAGCTCGCGGGGGAGTGGTGGGCAGGCTGATGCCCGTCCTTGGTGGGGCGCTTCTTCGCGCACTTCGCCGGGGAGTGCCCGTGGCTGGAGGACGCTCCGTGGCGCTTCGCCGCGCACGACTGCCGGGCGCCGCTCAGATGCGTGACCGAGCGGGTGTGTGCCGCTGCCGATGCCGATGCCGTTGCGGCCGTGGGCTCCGGCGATGCCGCCGCGGGCCCCGGCGCGATCAGGCCAACCGCGATCGCGAGCGCCGCGGTGAGGACGCTCGCCTGTCGAGCCCGTCGGGCAGGCGCAGGCAAATGGGTGGGAATGTCGACTCGGAGCACTTTGCGGGGGAGGCCTGCCGGGGATCGGCCTTCGCCAATCCGATCGACGGTCCCGCCGGCCCGCTTGACGTGGAAATACCGCGGTGGACGTGTGTGGGAGCCGCACTCTTCGCGTGATCAAGCAGCGGAATGCAGCGCGATCATTCGCGTGATCAAGCAGCGGGATGCAGCGCGATCAGGAAGAACCGCCCCTGCGGCGCGACGCCCTCCAGCGGAATGAACGGATCGTCGTCCTCGACGGCCACGAAACGCTCGAAGCCGGCGAACAGCCCCACGATCTCATCGGCCCGTCCGCCGTAGGAGCTGAGCGCCTCGTGCACCTCCACCAGGAAGCTGGTCGAGCCGCCCGCCAGCGTCTCGCGGGCGCCCTCGAGCACGGCGCCCTCGTAGCCCTCCACATCGACCAGCACGAGGTCGGGCGTGCCGTGCTCGCATGCGAGGTCGTCGATCGTCACCGCCGCCACCTCCACGTTCCCGGTGGAGGTGTGCTCATCGATCTGGCCGTTGAGACCCTCCGCGAAAGAGATCGTGCCCGCGCTTGCCGCGCCCGCCGCGTGCAGCACGGTGAGGTTCTCGGCGGCGTTGAGCTCGCGGTTGGCGGCCGCCAGCCGGGCGTTGTGAGGCTCCGCCTCGATCGCCACCACGCGCCCCGTCTCGCCCACCTCGCGTGCCAGCATCAGCGCGACGATCCCCTGGTGGGCCCCCAGGTCGAAGATCGTGGCACCCTGCCTCAGCACGCCCCGCTCGCGCAGGAACGCAACCGCCTCCAGCTCGCCCCAGTCGTGGTCATACCAGCCCTCCGCCAGCGGGTCGGTGAGGCGCACGCGCAGCGTGTGCCCGCCGTAGGTGTGCGTGACTTCTCGAGGGGGGTAGCCGGCGATCAGCGAGGCGACCTTGCGCCGGCGGTAGCGGCGGTACAGCGAGTGCGGCACCAGGCGCCGCGCGAGCGTCTTGGCGGATGGTGGCACGGGGGTACCCTACCGAGGGTGGCGCGCCGAGCGTCGACCGCGATCGTGCCAGCCGCGCCGGGAGCGCTGGCCGCCGACTACCGAGCGGCGCCCTACCCGTCGAGCGCGGGTGACGAGCGGTGTAGCTCAGCTACCGCTCCACCGGGGGCATCAGGCCGCCGATCACCCAGAACAGCGGAATCGGGATTCCGAGCAAGAACATGATCCAGTGGCCGTGTTTGATCGACCTCAGGCCGAGAACCAGCAGCAGCAGGATGTACAGCAGCCCGAGGGCCCCGACTCCAGCGGTCGATACGGCAAGCAATGGCATGTCATCCTCCCGTGACGACCGCAGTGTCGAACGACGCTAACGGCGTGACCATATCAGCACCCCGCGCAGGGAGGGAAAAACGAGAAAGGGAGAGGGCGTGCCTCAAGCGGCCCGTGCAGCCTCCCGCACCGGCACGGTGGACACCGGCCCGAGCGCCACGGCGAAGAACGCCAGCGTGCGAGCCCACGCGTCGCGAGCGGCCTCGGCGCGGTAGCTCGGGCGGGTGTCGTTGAAGAAGGCGTGCCCGGTGTCGGGGTAGATCCGCAGCTCATGATCCACGCCCGCCGCGCTCAGTGCGGTGTCGAACGCGGGCAGGCCGCCCACGATGCGGGGATCGTCGTGGCCGTAGAAGCCACGCAACGGGCAGTGGATCGCTCCTGCCTGCTCATCGGTGGGCGAGGAGCCGTAGAAGACGACCGCCGCGCCGAGCTCCGGCTCCTCGCCGGCCAGCAGCGCCGACAGGCCGCCGCCGAGGCAGAAGCCGACCGAGCCGACCGCCCGCCCCGCGCACGCCGGATGCGCGCGCAGGTGGGCTACGGCGCCGCGCACCACGCTCAGATGACGGGCGGGGTCTCCGCCGGCCCCGCCGAATAGCGCCGCGATCGTCTCGCCCACCTCCTGCGCCCGTCCGGGAGGCAGCTGCGAGAGCGCCTCCGCGCGCCGCTGCTCGTCGCCGAGCACCGTCATCCACTGCCCCGTGGGAATCGTGTTGAGGAACTCTTTGGCGCCCGCCACGCGCTCGGCGGCGAGCACCGGCGGCCTGCCTCCACCGGCCGAGTAGAGGTCGGGCGCGAGCGCGACATACCCAGCGCTCGCGAAGCGCTCGGCGACATCGGCGATGTGACCATCAACTCCCCACACCTCTTGGATCACGACCATTCCGGGTGCCGGGCCGCTCACCGCGAGCGGTCGCGCGAGGTACCCGGCGACCGCTCCCGCGGGGCTGTCGTAGTCGATCCATTCGCTCTGCAGCTTCACGACTGTCCCCCATCACTGGTCATTGATGTCTTCGAGGTAGACGACGATCTTGCTGTCTTGACGGCGCACGATGTTACGGCGGAGGCCCCAGTCCAGAGCGTCACGCCAGCTGTAGCCGGAGGGAAGCTCCCAGCGGTGGGCGTTGAACGCGGTGACGAAGGCATTCTCGAAAGAGTCGTAGTCGTCGAAGCTGCTCCGCGGCAGATCGGCAAAGAGGCGGGCCGGGGTCAAGGCAGCAGTGGTCATTCGATCTCCTATGTTCGCAGGGCGGGCTGCAGCCGCTCGAGTACGGCTGCGGGAGTGCTTCGGTTTTCTCGGTCGGCGAATGCGAGCACCTGTAGCTCCTCGGCCCATGCGGTCGCAAGCGCGCTTCCAGAGGCTCACGGGGCCGGGGCGGCGGCGCACGAATAGCGCCAGCCATGGCTCAATCGCTGGGTCGACGCCGAGACGTAGACGATCGCGCATCAGGCCCATCCACCAACTGTCGTCGTAATCGACGAACCGGTCGAGCGTCTCCTGGGTTTGGGTCCCGCCTGCGATCGCCTCGAGGTCATCGAGGAAGATACGCAACGGCTCAGGTCCAGCATCGAGCAGATCGACGATCGCGACCCGGAGTCCCGCGGCTGCTTGCTGGATCTTGTGGTGGTAGACGGCCCAGGTGTACATCCTGAATCGAGCGACGAAGAACGACTCGGCTGCGCTCACGCCACGAGCCAGCACAGCAGTCTCCAGGCTCCCGTCTTCGCGCGGGATCGGGATGAGATGATCAACGAGGCGATCGAGGTCGTAGCCGGCAGCGGTGAGACCGTAATGGCGCACATCTCGCAGCACGTAGTCGGCGCGATCGACATCGAGCTCACCGGCAACAAGCGAGTGAAGCCACGAAAGGACCGCCGCATGCTGAGTGGCGTCGAGCTGTGGGGCGGCTGGTGCGTCCAGGATGTCGCGGGCAATCAGCAGAGCCACCTCGGCAGGCTTGCCGAGAGGGCCGTTGGCGAGTTGCTCATTGAAGACATCGCGCTGTACGACAGGCGCCAGCGCGTAGCCGATGCGCTCATGCACGGCGTCGCCGCCCGGGCCTTGCGTCATCAGGTCGCCGGCTCGCTTGCGTGCATCGGGACTCGCGCGCCAATGGTCCTCCAACGCCTGCTCGAAGTCGTGACTGAAAGGCAGGTGACCCAAGTCGTGCACGAGGGAGGCAAGACGGAGCCCTTGCTCGACAAGCAAGAGGATCATTGGCTCGTCGTGGTGACGGCCCGAGAGGAGACCCTGGTCGGCCAGTGCAGTTTCGGCATTGTTGCCGAGGCCGAGCTTGGCGTGACTCTCTACCAGGTTTCGGCAGCCGTCGAGGATTCGGCAGCGCTCGGCTGGCGCAGCGTTGGCAAGGGCGGCGTCGAGGAAACGGGAGGCCAGATGCATAGCCCCAAGGCTGTGGGCCATCCGAGACACGCGCATCTCGGGGAAGACGAGATGCGCAGCGGCTGACTGCCCGATGTAGCGCAGTCGCTGGGCGATGGGATGGTCAAGCAGCGCACGCTCGATCCGGTGAAGGCGACATAGCCATGGATGGGATCGCGAATACGCCCTGGCGAAGGAGCTTCTCGCATCGTCCTGATGCTGCCAGCGCAGGCGGACGGTGCGATGGCGCTGTAGCTCTGGGGTTGAGGGTGCGATCGGGAAGAGTGACGGGAGCCACCTAGCGAACGAGGAGCGTATGGGTAGTACCTAGCGCCCCAATACCTCGACATACAACTCCTCCAACCGCTCCCCCACGCGCGCGGGGTGATATGCCTCGATCGAGCGCCGCGCCGCGCTCCCCAGCCGCTCGCGTGCCTGCGGGTCGGCACTCAGCGCGCGCATTGCGGCGGCGAGGGCGTCTACGCTGCGGGCCGTGAACAGGCGGCCGGTCTCACCGTCGGCGATCACCTCGGCGGGGCCGCCCTCGTCTGGCGCGATCACCGGGAGGCCCGCGGCCATGCCCTCCAGCACCACCTGGCCGAAGGGCTCGGGGATCACCGAGGCGTGTACCAACACGTCGATCCGCGCGAGCTCGCTCCACACCTCCTCGCGAAAGCCGCGCAGCTGCACTCGCTCGGTGAGCCCCAGGCGCGCGATCAGCTCGCGCAGATCGCGCTCGCACGCCTGCTCGCCGAACATCGGCGCGCCGACGATCACCGCTCGCTCCGCGCCCGCGGGGAAGGCGGTCGCGAAGGCGCGCACGAACAGGTCCTGTCCCTTCCAGGGGGCGATCCGCCCGACGATCCCGAACGTTGGGGCGGGCGCGGCGGGTGATTCGGGCGCGCGCGGGTAGGGGGAGGGTTCCACCGAGTCGGGGATCACGCGGCGCATCCGGCGCCGACGTTGACCGGCGGCGCGACCGCCGAGTGGGCGCAGAGCGCTTGAGGGCATCGACAGGTTGGGAACCGTGCGGTGGTTCCCGTTGTGATCACGAGTGCCGGCGGCGAATGGGTAGAAGACGTCGCGAGCATCGGCGGCGAGTGGGTGGGAGGTGTCGTAAGCGTCGAGCGTCGCCAGCGTGGCGGCCGAATTGGCGACCACGCCATCCGCCAGGCGTTCAACGAGCCCGCGCACGAAGCGCACCGCGGGCCGCGGCAGGTAGTCGGGGGCGATCCGGTCGCGCGCGTGCCACACCACCGGGATGCCTGCGGCGCGGGCGGCGAGGCTGCCGTACACGCCGGCCTTCAGCGAGTTGGTGTGCACGATGTCCGGACGCAGCTGACGCAGGCGCAGCGTGAGCCGCGCGACGTACGCGAGCGTGCTGAGCAGCGCGGTGGGCGAGGCGCCGCCGAGGCGCACCGTGTCCTTGCGCGCATCCCGCGCCGCCGTGGCGATCGGCAGCACCTCTGCCGAGATCCCCGCCTGCGCCAAGCGGGCCAGCAGTGGCCCCTCCTCGCCGAGGATCACGTGGGCGTTCACGCGGCGCAGATGGGGCAGCACGCGCAGCAGCGCGATCTCGCCGCCCGACAGCCGCGCGACGTGGTCGAGATACACGACCCGCAACTGCTGCTCGCGGCCGCCGGCCACAAGGCGGCGGTGCATGGCGCGGTGGCGCTCTGCCACCGCCGGCCAGGCGAAGCGCTCGGCGTACTCGCGCGTTGCGATGCGGGTCGGCAGCGCCCCACGCGCCGCTGTCCGCAGGCGTGCGGCGAGCGCTT
>JBEKYV010000560.1:0-3709 GCA_049510515.1 Solirubrobacteraceae bacterium
GGGTGCAGGTCCTTTGGAGTGACTTATGCGGGTGCCGGGATGACGCCGAGGGCGTAGCGTGATGCGTGAACGCGGCGGTGTTCTTGGACGAGGTGGAAGGTCCAGTAACTGTCGAAGTCGCCGTTGGTGATCAGCGCGCGGAGTGTCAGGATCGCTTCAGCGCCGGCCAGGCCCCAACGGGCGCCGGTGATGTCCATCCGGTCCTTCACCAAGTGGCGACACGCGCCCTCGATCACGCCTGTCGCGATCGGCCAGCCGTTCTTCAGGGCAGTGGGGTATTCCAGGTAGGGGCGCTTGGCGAGCAGGTAGTCGGCGCAGCGGTCGGCGTTCTTGCGCTGGTTGGCGTCCAAGCCCAGCGTGGTCGCTTTGCGGCGGATCGCAGCGGCGACGATTCCTGCCCTGCCGTCGAGCACCTGTCGCGCTTTGTCGCTGACCCATCGCTCGGCGGCTGGGTCACCCTCCGCAAAGAAGCACCAGCAGCCTGACCATAGGTACTCGAGGACGTGGATGAAGTCAACGATGATCGGGATCGTGATCTTGCGTTTGCGGGCTTCGGTTTTGATCCGGTCGATCTGGTGATTGTTGCCGTCTACCAGCGCGACCGAGGTGAGTTTGTGCTCAGGATCGCGCCGGTCGGCCTCGTTGAACATGTCGGCGATGACCGTGCTGGCGTCGTCGGTGACGCTCGCCTTGAGCCACTTGTTCTGCGCTTTCGGTCGCCGCGTGGCGGCCGCAGGGGGGCAGTTGGGGTCGGGCAGGATCTCGGCCGCGGTACGTGGCTCGGGGGTGAGCACGTACACCGTGACGATCTCCGCCATCCGCTTGTGACCCTGCTTCTCGCCCTTGGACAGGCGCGTTTTGAGCTTGCCGGAGGCGTTCTGCGCCTGCGCGCGGGTCTGCTCACGCAGCGCCTCGGGACGCATCACCACCCCCTTCGCATCGCACGAGAGCACCAGCAGATCCTTGCCGTCCGGCACGGTGCGCTCGCGCTGCGCGTAGAACGCATCAACGTCTTGGGCGGCGGCGAGCGTCAGCGCTCTGAGCTGACGCGTGCCGATCTGCTGGCCGGTCTGTCGCATGATCGCAGCCTGCGCGTCCTCAAAGCTTGACCGCGGCGCTTCCAACGCTGCCAGCCTGCGGACTCCGTGCGAGTGCCTGGCCGGCGGGAGGTTCAGCCGCGCGTCAGCGGGATACAGGTTCTCGCTGCCGGCCGCCCGGTAGGCCAGCCGCGTGACCTGCACCTCGCCAAGCACGGTCATCAGGTCACGCTCGTGCCCACGCTCGACAGCGCGTCTGGGCTTGGCGTCAGCGCCGATCACCCCGTCCGTCCGCTGCTCGACCCGGGCGCGGAGATCGAGCTGATCCTGCAACACCTGCCGGGCCAACGCGCGCGCGTCCTCCGCCAGCCGCGCCTCGAGCTCTGAATGCTCAAGCCCCAACGCCTGCTCGCCCCCCACCCACTCGACGAGTCCCGCAAACAGCGCCTGCGAGCGCTCGAACCCAGCGACCGGGCACACATCGGACCCCGCCGCGCGGCGCTGCTCGCCGCCCACGGCCCCCTCAGCATCCACACATTCCGGCGACGGTTCGCTCACAGAGCCGTTACTTTGCCGGGCCGAGACGAACAAGTCGAGCAGATCAGGAGCCACGCGATCACCTCCGTATCGCGTTGGGAACGGGACATAACACCCCGACTTTCGCCGCCGCTAACCCGCACTCCTTCCGGAATCACCGCGAATACCCCGGACAGAAGCGCGTCCGAACGCACAACTTACCAGAGAAACTGAGCTATCCACCCACTACAAACGACCTGCACCCGGAACCGAAAGACCTGCTCTTGCGTCCACTCGCGCCGCGCGTTCCGCCGTCGCGACATTCGATGTAGCCCCGTTATCGGGGCGGATCACCGGCTCTGGCGTGAAGTGTTGTTGACAGCGGCCTCGAACGGACGGGCGATCTGTGCGCTGCGGAGCGCGGAGTCGGCCGACCTGTCAGGGCCGGATGTTCTCAAAGGTCTTTGAGGAGGCTCGGGTGTGTCGGTTCCCCGCTCAGTGTCTTGCGTGTGTGGGTACTGGAGGAGGGCTGGTCGGTGGCGAAGATGGGGCCGAGGGGGCCGTAGGTTTCCTGTGGCACCGTCTCGACGGGTAGCGCGAGCCGTCGTCCTATGAGAGCTATACCCAGAAGTTGTGGATACGCGTGAAGAGGAAGGCGGCGTACCTTCCCGGTTGATTGAAGACCGAAGCCGGCGATGGCCGGCAGGAAGGCACGCCATGTCAGATGTTCGCAGCTCGGGAGGGCGCGCTGCGGATGATCGCCGCAGCGTTGGAGGCCGAGGTCGATCAGTACGTGGCAGCGTTCGCTGAGGAGCGCGACGAGGACGGCAGGCGGCTGGTGGTCCGCAACGGGAAGGCCAAGGGGCGCAAGCTGACGATCGGCTCCGGGACGCTGGCGATCCGCGCGCCCAGGGTCAACGACAAGCGCGTCGATGAGGAGACTGGGGAGCGCAAGCGGTTCAGCTCGCGGATCCTGCCGGCGTACGCGCGGCGCTCGCCGAAGGTGACCGAGGTGCTGCCGATCCTCTATCTGCATGGGCTCTCGACCGGCGACTTCGGGCCCGCGTTGCGGGACCTGCTCGGCGAGGATGCCTCGGGGCTGTCGTCCAGCTCGATTCAGCGGTTGACGGAGGCCTGGCAGGCCGAGCACGCCGAGTTCCGCAAGCGCGAGCTGCGTTTTCACCGCTACGCCTACCTGTTCGTTGACGGCGTGAACGTGGCTGTGCGGCTCGGCGAGGACGCCAAGCTGTGTCTGCTGGTCGTGATCGGCGTCCGTGAGGACGGGTGCAAGGAGCTGCTCGCCGTCGAGGATGGCTACCGCGAGAGCGAGGACTCGTGGGCGGCCGTGTTCCGCGATTTGCGCGACCGCGGGATGGGCGAGCCGAAGCTCGTGACCGGCGACGGGGCGCTCGGCGCGTGGGCGGCGCTACGCAGCGTGTTCCCCGGCACCAAGGAGCAGCGCTGCTGGGTGCACAAGACCGCCAACGTCCTCGACGCGCTCCCCAAGCGCCTGCAACCACGCGCCAAGACGCTGCTGCACGAGATGGCCGAAGCGCCCACCCGCACGGACGCCGGCAAGGCGCTGGAACGGTTCCGCTCAGAGTTCGACGCCAAGTACCCCAAGGCCGTCTCCAAGCTTGACAAGGACTGGACGGCGCTCACCGCGTTCTACGACTTCCCTGCCGAGCACTGGCGGCACCTGCGCACAACGAACCCGATCGAGTCAAGCTTCGCGACCGTCAAGCTCCGCACGAAGGTCACCAAGGGCGCCGGCTCAAAGAAGGCCGCGCTCGCGATGGCCTACAAGCTTCTGGACGCCGCCCAGGAACGCTGGCGACGGTGCAACGGCCACGAGCTCGTCAGCGACGTGCTCGACGGCGTCACGTTCAAGGACGGAATCAAGGTCACCGACGACAAAACCACGACAGAGGAGAGGGTCGCCGCCTGACCAATTCTTCATTGCCGAATCCACAACATTTGACAATTGCTCGGCTGTTTAGGCTCCGTGGCTATGAGCTACGCGAAGAAGAATCTCCGGGAGGTCGAGGATATGGCGGTCAAGCACGGCCTTTCGGACACCCAGGAGGCGCGCTTTCCCCGCGCAGACTTGGGTGCCGAGCAGACCGGCGTCAACTACCTGATCGTCAAGCCCGGCA
>JBEKYV010000561.1:0-3648 GCA_049510515.1 Solirubrobacteraceae bacterium
CGCGCCGGCGTGCGCTCGTTGGCGGACCGCCTGGCGAGCCTGCCCGCGCAGGAGCGCGAGCGGGCCGTGATGGCGCTCGTGCGGGGCGAGATCGCGATCGTGCTGGGGCACCCCTCGGCGGAGGCGGTGGACACGCAGCGGGCCTTCAAAGAGCTCGGGTTCGACTCGCTCGCGGCGGTTGAGCTGCGCAGCCGCCTGATGGCCGCGACCGGGTTAGCGCTCCCGGCGACGCTGATCTTCGACCACCCCAACCCGGCGGCGCTCGTCGCGCACCTGCTCGCCGCGGCCCTGCCCGGCACGGTCGCGGACCCCACCGTCGATCCCGCCACGGCGCAGGCGCGGGCGGCGATCGCCTCGATTCCGATCGCCCGGCTGCGGCGGGCCGGTCTGCTGGAGGCGCTGCTGCGGCTCGCCGACCGCAACGGCGAGGAGCCGCCGCCGGCCGCGGGCGAGGAGACGGACGCGATCGACGCGCTGGACGTCGAGAGCCTGATCCAGCGGACGCTCGCATGAGCGACTCAGCCGAGCGCCTGGTCGAGGCCCTGCGCCGCTCCATCAAGGAGACGGAGCGGCTGCGGCGTGAGAACGACCTGCTGCTGGGGATCGCGAAGGAGCCGATCGCGATCGTGGGCATGAGCTGCCGCTATCCCGGCGGGGCGCACTCGCCGGAGGAGCTGTGGCGGCTGGTCGCCGCCGGCGGCGACGCGATCGCGGGCTTCCCCGAGGATCGCGGCTGGGAGGTCGAGGGGGTGCTCGCGGCCGATCCCGGCGGGAGCGCGGGGAGCCGCCTGCTCGCCGGCGGGTTCGTTGCCTCCGCCACCGAGTTCGACCCCGGCTTCTTCGGGATCAGTCCGCGCGAGGCGCTGACGATGGATCCCCAGCAGCGCCTGATGCTGGAAGCCGCGTGGGAGGCGTTCGAGGACGCGGGCGTCGACCCGGCGTCGCTGCGCGGCAGCCGGACGGGCGTGTACGCGGGGATCAGCTCACAGGACTACGGGCTCGGGGCGGGGATGATCGGCGGCTCCTCCGCGGATGCGATCGACGGCTACACGACGACCGGCGGCGTGGGCAGCGTGGTGTCCGGCCGGGTGTCGTATGTGCTGGGACTGGAGGGGCCGGCCGTCACGGTCGACACCGCCTGCTCCTCCTCGCTGGTCGCGCTGCACCTGGCGTGTCAGGCGCTGCGATCGGAAGACTGCTCGCTGGCGCTGGCGGGCGGCGTGACCGTGTTCGCGACGCCCGGGGCGTTCCTCGAGTTCGGCCGTCAGCGCGTGCTGGCGCCGGACGGGCGCTGCAAGTCCTTCGCGGACGCGGCCGACGGCACCGGCTTCTCCGAGGGCGTGGGCGTCGTGCTGGTCGAGCGGCTCGCGGACGCGCGACGCAACGGCCACCGGATCCTCGGGCTGGTGCGGGGCAGCGCGGTCAACCAGGATGGCGCCAGCAACGGCCTGACCGCGCCGAACGGCCCCTCCCAGCAGCGCGTGATCCGCCAGGCGCTGGCCGCGGCCGAGCTGGCGCCGGGCGAGGTGGATGCCGTCGAGGCGCACGGGACCGGCACGGTGCTCGGCGATCCGATCGAGGCGCAGGCGCTGCTGGCGACCTACGGCCAGGGCCGCGGCGACGGCGAGCCGCTGTGGATCGGCTCGATCAAGTCGAACATCGGCCACTCCCACGCCGCCGCCGGGGTGGCGGGCGTGATCAAGATGATCATGGCGATGCGCAACGGTCTGCTGCCGAAGACCCTGCACGTCGATCGGCCCTCCACGCACGTCGAGTGGTCGGCGGGAGCGGCCGAGCTGCTGCGTGAGTCGCGCCCCTGGCCCGCGAACGGCCATCCCCGCCGGGCGGGGGTCTCCTCGTTCGGGATCAGCGGCACCAACGCGCACGTGATCGTCGAGCAGGCGCCGGGCGCGGACGTCGGCCCGGATGGTGGTGGCGGGGTGTTCGAGGGGGGGCCACGGCCGTGGGTGCTGTCGGGTAAGGGCGAGGCGGCGTTGCGCGCGCAGGCCTCGCGCTTGAGCGCCCGGGTGGCCGGGGACCCGTCGCTGGCGGTCGGGGATGTCGCGTTCTCGCTGGCGCGGCGATCGGTGTTCGAGCGGCGCGCGCGCGGTCGTGGTGGGCGAGGACCGTGAGGAGCTGCTCGCGGGTCTCGGCGCGCTCGCGGCGGGGGAGTCGGCCGCGGATGTGATCGAGGGTGTGGCTGGAGCGTCGGGGGGCGGAGTCGCGTTTGTGTTCCCGGGGCAGGGCGGCCAGTGGGAGGGGATGGCGGTGGAGCTGCTGGACTCCGCGCCGGTGTTCGCGCAACGGCTGGGGGAGTGTGGGGAGGCGCTGGCGGGGTTTGTCGATTGGCGCCTGGAGGATGTGCTGCGTGGCGCCGATGGGGCGCCGGGGCTGGAGCGGGTCGATGTGGTGCAGCCGGCGTTGTGGGCGGTGATGGTGGCGCTGGCGGAGCTGTGGCGCGCGTGCGGTGTGCGCCCCGACGTGGTTGTTGGGCATTCGCAGGGTGAGATCGCGGCGGCGTGTGTGGCGGGTGGCCTGTCGCTTGAGGATGGGGCGCGGGTGGTCGCGTTGCGCAGCCGTGCGTTGCTGCTGCTGGCGGGGCGTGGTGGGATGGCCTCGGTGGCGCTTGGGGTGGAGGAGTTGGAGTCGCGTATGGGTGGCCCGGGGGAGGGTGTGTCGGTCGCGGCGGTGAATGGGCCGGGTTCGATCGTGGTGTCGGGCGATCCGGGCGCGTTGGATCGGCTGGTCGAGCGGTGCGTGGCCGTGGATGTGAGGGCGCGGCGGATCGCGGTCGATTACGCGGCGCACTCGGCGCGGGTGGAGGAGATCAGGGGTGAGCTGTTGGAGGCGTGCGCGGGGATCGTTCCGCGTTCGGGGGATGTGCCGTTCTGTTCGAGTGTGACGGGTGGTGTGCTGGATACGGCTGAGCTCGATGCGGGGTACTGGTATCGCAATCTGCGTGAGACGGTGCGTTTCGAGCAGGCGACCCGGGTGTTGTTGGGGGATGGGTATCGCACGTTTGTGGAGGTCAGCCCCCACCCGGTGTTGACGGTCGGTGTGGAGGGGACCGCGGATGCGCTTGAGCTGGACGGGGTGGTGGCGCTCGGCTCGCTGCGTCGCGGCGAGGGCGGCCCGCGGCGCTTCGCCACTGGGCTGGCCGAGGCGTGGGTGCGGGGCGTCCCCGTCGATTGGGAGGCGCTTGTGGGAGGGCCGGGCGTGCACCCCGTGCGGCTGCCGTCGTATGCCTTCCAGCGCCAGCGGTTCTGGCTCGAGCCCGTGGCCGGCACGGGGGACGTCGCCTCGGTCGGCCAGCGCGCGGTGGATCATCCGCTGTTGGGCGCGGTGGTCGGGCTGGCGGAGGATAGGGGGTGGCTGTTCACCGGCCGGCTGTCGCTGGAGGCGCAGCCGTGGTTGGCCGACCACGCCGTGATGGGCGTCGTGCTGCTGCCGGGCACGGCGTTCGTGGAGCTGGCGCTGTGCGCCGGCCGGCGGGCTGGGTGCGATGTGGTGGAGGAGCTGACGCTGCAGGCGCCGCTCGTGCTGGATGCCGGCCACCCCGGCGCCGGGGTGCAGGTGCAGGTCGCGGTCGGCGAGGCGGATGAGTCGGAGCGCCGGCCGGTGAGCATCTATTCGCGGCCCGACGGCGGC
>JBEKYV010000562.1:0-2521 GCA_049510515.1 Solirubrobacteraceae bacterium
TCCTCGACGTCGTCGTCCGAGATGTGGGCAAACACGCCTCGCTTAGCGGCTTCTCTGAGAAACGTTGGATCCGGGGCGTGGAGGAGTGCGATCACCTGGTGCCCCAGGGCGATGACGATCGGGGCGACCTGCGCGAGTCGGTCCTTGCGCTCGTTCGCGATCAAGACGCGGAGGTGGTCGGTGCCGTCCCTGAGCGGGCCCACGAGCCGATTCGAAAAAACTCGCTCGCCTAGAAGGCCCCTGAAGAAGCCGAATTACGTTGGGTGTGGCTCGTGTGGAGGGATGATGTGCGCCCTATGCGGTGAGGATTCGCGGCTGGTGCGGGCTGTGAGCGCTGGTTTCCTGCGGGTTTGGCCGCGCGCGGGGTTGTAGGTCGCAGGAAAAGTTGGCGTGGATGCCGAAGTCGGCGTTGCTAAAACCAACGTCGACCCAGGAAGGTGGGCCACGTGATCACCGACTCCGGCACCCGCTGTCGCGAACTTTACGCGCCGGCTGATGAACTCCTGCAAGCCCAGCGCAGCGCTGAGGCTGCTGCAGGGAATCTCGCGTCTGGCGGTGGCGCGGGTGACGATCCGTTTGGCCGCTCGCGGGAGCGGCTTGAGGAGATCGTCGGCTGGCTGGGCGGGCAGGACGCGGCTGGGCTTGAGCATGGGGAGCTTGAGACCCAGTTGCAGACGGTCGGGCGGGAGCTGTTGTGCTGTCTGTTTCAGGATCATCTCGATCTGCGCGCCGGTCGTGAGCTGCGATTGGCTGGGGTCGCTGACGGGGAGGGGGTCGAGCGCCGCGCGGTCGAGCGCGATCACCAGCGTCCGCTTGCAAGCGTGTTCGGGGAAGTGACTGTGAACCGGCTGGCTTACCGTCAGCGCGGCGAGCAGAACCTGTATGTCGCTGACGGCGCGTTGAACGTGCCGGAGGAGCGCGCGTCGCATGGGGTTAGACGCCTCGCGGCGGTCGAGGCTGCGGCCGGCTCGTTTGAGCATGCCACCGGGCAGGTGCGGGAGCGGACCGGGCTGACACTGGGCAAGCGTCAGGTTGAGGAGTTGACGGTCCGGGCCGCGGTCGACTTCGAGCAGTTCTACGCCGAGCGGGTCAGCGCAAGCGAGGAGCAGCAGCACGGCGTGCAGGATGTGCTGGTGCTCTCCGCCGACGGCAAGGGGATCGTGATGCGTGCAGAGGCGCTCAGGGACGCGACCGCCAGAGCGGCGCAGCGAGCCTCGCCGAAGTTGAAAACCCGCCTGTCCAAGGGGGAAAAAGCCAACCGCAAGCGGATCGCGGAGGTCGGCGCCGTGTACGACATCGAACCGGCCGCGCGCACCCCCACCGACGTGCTGGCTCCCACCAAGGAGAAGGCGCTGCCGGCGCCGAAGGCCAAGCACAAGTGGTTGACCGCGTCCGTCGTCGAGGACGCCGCCACCGTCGTCGCGGACATCTTCGACGAAGCCGACCGCCGCGACCCCGTCCACCAACGTCAGTGGGTGGCGCTGGTGGACGGCAACAACCACCAGATCGACCGGATCAAGAAAGAGGCCAAGACCCGCAAGGTCAAGGTCACGATCGTGGTCGACGTGGTGCACGTCCTGGAGTACCTGTGGGGGGCGGCCTGGTGCTTCTTTGACGAGGGCGACCAGACCGCCGAGCAGTGGGTGCACGAGAAGGCGCTCGCAATCCTCGAGGGCAAAGCCGGGATCGTCGCCGCCGCGATCCGCCGCAAAGCCACCCTCCTGCGCCTCCCCGACGACAAACGCGCCAAGGCCGACCGCGCCGCCGACTACCTGCTCAACAAGCGTCCCTACCTCGACTACCCCACCGCTCTGGCCAACGGGTGGCCGATCGCGACCGGCGTGATCGAGGGCGCCTGCCGCCATTTGGTGAAGGACCGGATGGACATCACCGGCGCCCGCTGGGGCCTCCAAGGAGCCGAGGCGATCCTCAAACTCCGCGCGCTGATCAGCAACGACGACTTCAACGCCTACTGGGAATATCACCTCGCCCAAGAACGACACCGCAACCACGACCTACGCTACGCCAACAGCGTCATCCCACGCGAGGCATAACGTCCCTCCAGACGAGCCGCACCCAGCCGCACCCAATCGAATTCGTCAATCAGGAGCAGGTGTCCAGATCTGCGCGATGACGCATTTGGCCCGGCGGGTCATTTCTTGCTGGTGCGGTTGGATGTTCGGCTCGATCCGGCAGCGGATCAGCGAGGGTTTCGAGGAGTGCGCCAATCGGAGTTGGTTTACCTATGTAGTAGCCCTGGGCGTAGTCGACGCCGAGTCGCGTGATGATCCTTTGGGTCTTTTCGTCGGTGACGAATTCGGCGATCGTTTCCTTGCCGAGCCCTTGGGCGATTCGGACGACCGCCTCGATAACGAGCTGGTCGATGTGGCCGTTGGCCGCATGCTGGACGAATTCGCCGTCGATCTTGACGTAGTCAAACGGCAGGTGCTTGAGGTAGTAGAAGGATCCAAACCCGGAGCCGAAGTCGTCCAGCGCGAACCGGCAACCGTGCGCGCGCAGG
>JBEKYV010000563.1:0-3372 GCA_049510515.1 Solirubrobacteraceae bacterium
GCAGCGGCGAGGTAGATGAGCTGCTCGCCCTCCGAGCGGAGCTGCTGCTTGCCACCGGTGATCCCCAGGCCGCGTCCGCGTATGACGATGCGCTTGCCGTCGCAAGCGCGGAACGGAGGCCATCGCTGCAAATACGGCAGGGACGGGCGTACCTGGTAGCCGGGGATCTCGCGTCAGCCGTGCGAGTGCTTGACGCCGCCGAGGCGAAGTTGCCGGTTGACTGTGCTCGGCGCGCGCTTACTCGCGGCTTTGTCGAGTGGTGCGAAGGCAATCTCGAGGGCGTCAGACGAGCGGCCGAGGAGGCTCGTCCACTGATGGAAGCGGCGGGGCTGGGTCCCGAACGCTTCGAAGCGACGCAGCTCGAGGTTCTGCTCGCGCACAGTAGCGATGAGTGGATCGGCGATGTCGGTTTCGCGCTCCATAACACAAGCCATCTGCCCGAGCTCGCCGGGAGCGTATTTGATGCTCACCTGTGCGTCAGCGAGTACGTATTGCTCAGTGGCCAGCCGTACGACTCCCTTTCCGCACTTCTCGATCGTCATTTCTCCCCCCACCCTTCGGCGGTCTGAGCAGCCTGGAGTGAGAGTGCTTCGAGTTCGCTGAGAAGCTCGCGTAGGCGGCGGTTGTTCTCGAACCAGGGCCGGTAGCGGTCGGCCTGTTCGGGGGTGAGGCGGCGGGTCTGGGTCTTGCCGGCGATCTTGCGGGTCCAGGTGATGTAGGGGCCGTGTAGGTGGGGCGGGTCGGCGTGGCAGGCGCAGCGCGGCTTGCCGCAGCGGTTCATGACGGTGTTCAGGCTGCCGGGCAGCGTGGGCCCGATCTGCGTGATCTGGGTCAGTAGTTCGCGTCGGCGGCGTTCTGCTGGTGCGGGCTTGGGAGGCATGGCAGCTCGGTCATCTCGTCTGTCCGAGAGTATATGTACTCTCGGACGAATGAATGTCCCTGAGGATGCCGCCGGCCCGTTCGAGCTGGAATCCACCGGCCTGGGCGCGTTGCCGGTGATCGGCCAGTTCCTTGGCCGGATCGATCTGGCGGGCACGCTCGCGAGTCACCTGCCCGCGGGGGATCCGCGCACGACGCTCCCGGCAGCGACCGCGATCGGTGTGCTGGTCTGCAATCTGTGCGTGGCGCGCGAGCCGCTCTACGGCCTGGCCGGTTGGGCTGCCGGGTTCGAGCCGGGGCTGCTGGGCCTTGTTGAGGGGGAGGCGGGGTTGCTCAACGACGACCGCGTCGGCCGTGCGCTGGACCAGCTGTTCGACGCCGATCGCTCCTCGCTGCTGTGCAAGTTGGTCCTGCGAGCGGTCCGCGAGTTCGGGATCGACTGCTCGCAGTTACACAACGATTCCACGTCGCTTGTGCTGCACGGCGACTACGACGCTGCGGACGGCCATCAGCGTGGCGGCAAACCGACCGTCCTGGCTGCACGCGGCCATTCGAAGGACCATCGTCCCGATTTGAAGCAGCTCGTGCTGATCTTGACAGTGACCGCTGACGGCGCGGTCCCGCTGACCCATCGCCTCGCCGCGGGGAACACGAACGATGACCGCACTCACATCGACACGTGGGACGAGCTGCGAGCGCTGACCGGCGGCGCGGGCTTCCTCTACGTCGCGGACAGCAAGTTGTGCACGCGTGAACAGATGAGCCACATCGACTGTCAGGGCGGACGGTTCGTGACGGTGCTCCCGCGCACACGCCGCGAGGACGGCCAGCTGCGCGACTGGATGAGCGCCAGCACCCCCGAGTTCACCGAAGCCGTGCGCCGGCCGGGCAAGCGCCACGGCGACCCTGAGCAGGTCTGGCAGGTCGCCCCGGCCCCGTTCCCATCCAGCGAGGGGCACCGGATCGTGTGGGTCCACTCCTCCGTCAAGGCGCAGCGCGACGAGACCGCCCGCCACGCACCACCCGCGTCTCAGCCGAGGACGCCGCCCAGGAGATCCTCGACACCGGCAGCGCCGAGCAGTACGTCACGTTCACTGTCACCGAGACCGAGGAGGAACGCTTCCGCCAGGAGAAACGCGGCCGACCCGGCAACGACACCCGCTACCGCAAGCTCACCAAGACCCGCTTCCAGGTGACCGCCACCGTCGATGCCGATCAGGTCCGCCATGACGCCGCCTCCGACGGCTGCTTCCCGCTGATCACCAACGACCACCAGCTCACCAACGCCGAGGTCCTAATCGCCTACCGATACCAGCCGAACCTCGAGAAACGCCACCACCAGCTGAAGTCCGTCCAAGACGCGGCGCCTGTGACGCTGAAGAGTCCCGCCCGGATCGAAGCGCTGTTCGCCTGCCAGTTCATCGCGCTGCTGTGCTGCTGCTTGATCGAACGCGAACTCCGCGACGCGATGACCCACCAGCAGATCACCGACCTGCCGCTCTACCCCGAAGACCGCTCCTGCACCGCACCGACCGCAACCCGCGTGTTCGACCACCTCGCCCCCATCCAACGTCACCACCTCACCCGCGACCGACACACCGTGCAGACCTTCGAGCCGCAACTCACACCACCACAAGCACAACTCCTGGACCTACTCGCAGTGCCCGCCAGCGCCTACACCAGCCAGCCCTGACCCGCCCCGACCGCGCGCATGGGGGACGAATACGGCCCCCGAGACGTGCGGAAAGGGAGGTACGATGAGCTCGCGACCTTCGCGCGCGACCTTCGCGCCGCCGCCGATTCCTCAGGGGCGCGGCGCGGACAGGCATTCGCAGCCACGCTGCTGGGTGAGATCGAGCTGCTTACCGGCGAGCTGCAGAGCGCCGAAGCACAGTTGCGTGAGGCGGTCGCGCTGAGCCGGCTGGCGGGTGCCGCCGGTGGGGAGTCGTTCGCGCTCCTTCGGCTTGCCGAGACGACACTGGAGCTTGGGGACCGCGCGAGCGCTCGCCGGTTGCTTGCAGAATCGCTGGAACTCGCCCGTTTTTCGCCTATCGGTTTTCACCTCTTGTATCTCGTCTACGAGGTCATGGTGCGCGCCGCGGGAGCGCCACCGGAGGCGGTGGCCGTGGTGGAAGAGGCTGAGTCGTTTCTCGACCACGCACCCGCCTGCATCTTCTGCCCGATGAATTGCGACAAGTCGGGCACGTGATAAAGATCCACCTGCCCGGCGGGCATGAATGCCCGCATCGCTTTCACCTCCAGCTCAAGCCCGCCCTTGTTGACGCCGGTGACGGTGCCTTCGACGACCTGCCCGACTTCGAGATTGTCCCAGGTGACGCCGGTCGCCAGCGACCCTTTGCGGGTCAGCAGGAGCAGGCCTTCGCGTTCGTCGTATTTCTGGACGATAAATTCATATTCTTCACCGACCTTGGGCTCGGTATCGAACTGCAGCATCGAGCAGATGCCCTGGCTTTTGCCGCCGAAGTCGACAAA
>JBEKYV010000564.1:0-2599 GCA_049510515.1 Solirubrobacteraceae bacterium
ATCGCAAGCGCCGGCCTCGGCAACGACCCCTACTCAGTGGAAGACGGCAAGGCATACATCACCGGCCCCTATAAGGGCGCGCCGTTCGGCGTGGATGTCGTCGTGCCGGCCGTCGCGGGCCCATTCAACCTGGGGACCGAGGTGGTCCGCTCGAAGGTCGATGTCGATCCGACTACGGCGCAGTTGACGGTTGTGAGTGACCCGTTCCCGACGATCCTGGATGGCATACCGTTGCAGTTGCAGCACATCAACGTGACGGTGAACCGTCCCGGGTTCGTGTTCAACCCCACCAGCTGCGAACCGATGAAGCTCACCGGGGAGCTTGAAAGCAGCGAAGGCGCGACCGCGAATGTCGCCTCGCCGTTCCAGGTGACCAACTGTGGGTCGCTTGCGTTCAAACCGGAATTCAAGGTGCAGACGAGCGCGAAGACCTCTCGCACCGAAGGCGCGAGCCTGCACGTGACCCTGACGCTGCCGAACGCCCCGCGGGGGACCGCGGCGAACGTCGCGAAGGTCAAGGTCAGCCTACCGAAACAGCTGCCCTCGCCGTTGAAAACGCTGCAGAAGGCCTGCACGGAAAAGGTATTCGCGGAAAACCCCGCGAACTGCCCGAAGGCCTCCCGTGTCGGGGAAGCGAACGTCAGCACCCCCGTCCTCGAAGGCGGCCTAACGGGCCCGGCGTATTTCGTCTCCCACGGTGGCGCGAAGTACCCGGAACTGATCATGGTCCTGACCGGCGAGGACGGCGTCACCGTCCAGGTGCATGGAGAAACGTTCATCAGCAAAGCGGGCATCACGACCGCGACGTTCGCGACGGTCCCGGACGTCCCGTTCTCGAGCTTCGAACTGGAGCTACCCGAGCGGGAATACCCCGCATTGAGTGCCAACGGGAACCTCTGCCAGGCCCAGGCCGCCGGGAAGCTCCTGATGCCCACCGAAATGGTCGGCCAGAACGGCCTCGTGATCAATCAGAGCACGAAGATCTCCGTCACCGGGTGCCCGAAGCTGGCACACAAGAAAGCGAAGAAGAAGCAGAAGAAGGCCAAACGCCCGAAGCGCAAGAAGCGGTAGGGGCTCGAAGAAAGAGCGCAGTGGCTCAATGGGTTCGAGGGGGGCAAGCCGACAGCGGAGCTTGGTCTCGCGATGCGCCTGCTCGACGCTCTCGGGCTCCGTCTGGAGGTGCTCGAGCGGCTCTTCTGGAGGAGTACGGCGAGGGATGACGGACGCTCTGCTCGTCGTCCTGGAGGACTCCGTCGCCGGCACCGTGACACGGCTGCGTGGGGGGCGGCTGAGGTTCGACTACCGCGAGGAGTACGTCGAGCGACCAGGGGCCACGCCGCTGTCCATGTCGATGCCGCTGCAGGTTCGCTCGCATGCCGACCGCGTCGTCGCGCCGTGGTTGTGGGGGCTGCTGCCCGACAACGACGCGGTTCTGAGGCGCTGGGCGCGGCAGTTCCACGTCTCGGCGTCCTCGCCGTTCTCGCTGCTGGCAACGCCAGTCGGCGAGGACTGCGCCGGGGCAGTGCGATTCGCCCCGGCGGAGGACGCCGAGCGCATCCTTGGACGCGCGGGCGAGGTGGCGTGGCTGCCCGAGGAGGATGTGGCGCAGCGCCTGTGCGATCTCCGCCAGGACACGACGGCGTGGCTCGGGCGCTCCTTCACGGGGCAGTTCAGCCTCGCCGGGGCGCAGGCAAAGACCGCGCTCCTCTTCGAGGGCGGGCGCTGGGGGGTGCCGTCGGGCTCGACGCCCACCACCCACATCCTCAAGCCGGCGGTGGTGGGGCTCGACGCCGTGTGGCGGTTCGCCGACGCCCTGATCTGGAACTGGCTGCTGGCCGGCACCGACGCCCACGCGAAGAACTACTCGCTGCTGCTCGCCGGCGGGCAGGCGCGCCTCGCGCCTCTCTACGACATCGCCTCTGCCCTACCGTACGGCGCCTACGAGCGCAGTCTGCGGTTTGCGATGAAGCTCGGCGGCGACTATCGAGTGTTCACCCACCGCAACACGTGGCCCACCGCCGCCCGCGAGCTCCGCCTGGAGGCAGAGGCGCTCTACGGCCGCGTTCGGGAGCTCGCGCGCGCCGCGCCCGACGCGATCGCCGACGCTGCCCACGCCCCCGAGATCGCCGCGCTCGGCCGCGAGCTCCCCCACCGGCTGCTCGACCTGGTGGCCGACCGCGCCGACCGCTGCACACGGCTTCTCGATGAGGCGAGCCTGGCGCCGCGGCCGAAGGTGTGAGGAACGGGCTTCGTCGTTTGGGGCACAGCACGGCAAACGGGAACCTCTGCCAGGCCCAGGCCGCCGGGAAGCTGCTGATGCCCACCGAAATGGTCGGCCAGAACGGGCTCGTGATCAGCCAGAGCACGAAGATCTCCGTCACCGGGTGCCCGAAGGTCGGTCACGTCAAGCACAAGCGCAAGCGGCACGGGAGGAAGAAGCGGTAGGACACGTTGACGTAAAATCACGCGGCTGCCCGAGACCGTCTCAGGTCATCTGATTGGGCTCCGGTCGCGACGGCGCTGGGCCGCTTCAGTCGAGCGGATTCAGCCAGCGCAGGTCGGTGAAGCGGGCGAAGTCGGTGTCGGTGGAGCAGAGCGT
>JBEKYV010000057.1:0-11671 GCA_049510515.1 Solirubrobacteraceae bacterium
TCCTCGAGGGTCTTTGCGACCGGGAAGGCGGCGAGCTTTAACCGTGCTCTCGTATTCGAGGCGTCGCGAGAAGAGATCTCTGCTTCTAAAAGGGTGCGGAGGAACTCTTCTGGAGACCAGCGCTGGGTCTTGGAGGTGACCAAGAGCTCGGGGGCAAGGGCGCGTATCGCTCCTAGGCGCAGGCGCCGCAGTCCCGCTTCGAGATCGGCCGGGAGCACAGGCGGTGTCGTCGCCATCACTTGGTCGAGATGGCGTAGTCGGACAACGGGCGAGTCCCGACTATGGGGAGCTTGACGATGAGGGCCTCACCGGGCTTTGTCACAGAGGGCACGCCTTTGCCCGCGGCGAGGATCGAGCGCACGTCGTGGGCCCGAAAGCGCCCGAAGGCGACCGCCCGTTCTATGGCGGCCACGAGCGGCTCTTTGCCGTGCGCTGCCTGCAGCGACAACAGCTCGTCGAGGTCGCCCCGCAAAGAGGTGATCCCCGAGGCGGCCGCTCCCTTGATGAAGGCCTCGGCCGCGGGACCGAGAGCACAGAAGGCCTTCTCAGAGACCGTCTTCGGGCGCACCGCGCGACGAGGTGCCGGCCTCGGTCCATGCCACCGAGCACGACTGGATCGTCATCTGCAATCCGTTGGTGGTTTCGGTGTCCAGCAGGCTGGAGGGGCTGGCGGTGGTGGTGAGGGCGATCGACGCCAGTCCGATAGTGCCGGTGTCGGACAGCTGCACCTGGCGCTGGATGGTGTCGCCCGGCGCGATGTTGCTGGCACCGACCGTCAAGCGGTTGGTGGCCGTGCCGGCGGTACCCAGCCCGATCGCCACCGTGCCTGAGGACACCGATTGGGTCGCGGAGGTGCTGGAGCTGAATGTGCCGAACGTGCCCAGTCCGGCGATTGCCGCGCTGGCGCCTACAACTGCTCCGGTGGCCAGTACACGTGAGCGCATCGATGTGAGGTTCATGGTGGTGATTCCTTTCGCATTTGTCGTGTCGCGGCCCGCCTCGTGCTGACCGTGTACGAGCAGAATCGATCCGCCGCGTGTGAGCGCGGTGGGTGCCCGGGATGAAAACGGTATGAGCGCGCTCCTGCTGAGATTTGCGCCCGCGCAACGCCCGGTGGCCGGGCGGCGGGTGGCTCCTGCGAATGCGTCCGCGCCGGGCGCGCGAGGCCAGCGTCAGCCGGCGGGTGGCTGTTCGGCTCTGGCCCGGCGGGGCAGAGCCAGCAACGAGCAACGCGCGTGGCGCTCAAGGTAATCGGAGGTGCTGCCCACCACCAGGCGACGCAGCGGGCCGTAGTTGCGCGATCCGACTACCAGCAGGTTGACCTCGCCGCTGAGCTCCGCCAGCTCCTCGCCCGGCAGCCCGTACACCGCGCGGCCCTCAACGTCCTCCAGTGCCCGCAGTCGCTCCTTGGCGTCCTTCACCAGCGCCTCGATCGTGTCGCCCAGCGCCGGGGGCGTGAGGCCGGTGAACGAGTAGGCCGGGATCGAGACAACCTCCAGCGCAATCAGCTTGGCGCGCTGCTGCGCGGCCACGGCACGCGCCGCCACCAGCGCCGCCTCACTCTCGGGCGAGGCGTCGTAGCCCACGCCGATGCTCGCCAGCGGCAGCGGATGCTCGGCGTAGCCGCGGGCTGCGATCGCCACCGCGCAGGGCGCCCCGTTGAGCGCCGCGCGGGTGTCGTCGCCCAGCATCGCCCTTCCGAGCACCCCGCGACCGCAGGAGCCCACGACCAGCAGGTCGGCGCCCCGTTCCTCGGCCAGGTCGTGCAACCCGCGGCCGGGGGAGAGCGCGAGGAAGCTCACCAGCTCGGCGGCGTCGGCGTCAAGGCCGGCCTCAGCGCGCTCGCGCTGCAGCAGCTCGTGCGAGGCCTTCTGCTCCTGCGCCGTCAAACCAGGAGTGATCGCATGCGCAGGGCTCAGCTCGCCGCTGTGCACGTTTGCGAGAATCAGCTTCCCCTCTGGGCTCACGAGGTGGCGTGCCAGCTCGATCGCGTCGCGGCCGGTTGGCCGCCCATCGACTCCCACGATCACGTTCTCGAACATGCTCTCGCCCTCTTGTCGGTGCTTTTCCGCAGTGGCTTGGCGCCTTTATACGGTGGCCGGCGGCCCCCCTGGAGCCTAGCTTGATTAACCATATGGCCGCCCGCCCACACATCGCCCCGCTTCCGCCTCCGCGCAAGCTTGGCGTGAGCCCGGTACCGATCTCCGTGCTGATCGCCGACGACCACGTCGCCGTGCGTCGCGCGTTGCGGCTCCTTCTCGAGGGTGAGCACGACGTCGAGGTGATCGCCGAGGTCGCCGACCTTACGACGGTGATCGAGCAGGCGCGCACCGCCCGCCCGCACGTCCTGGTGCTGGACCTCGACCTGCCCGGCGGCTCCAGCATCCATACGATCGGGCGCTTGCGGGCCCATGCGCCCGAGACGCAGATCGTGCTGCTCACCTTGGAGGAGAGCCCGGTCTTCGCCGCCCAGGCGCTTGCCGCCGGCGCGAGCGGGCTGGTCGCCAAGCATCACGCTGACAGCGAGCTGCCGCCGGCGATCCGCGCGGCCGCGCTCGGGAAGGTCTACGTCAGCCCGTCGATCGAGGCGCGCCTGGATGTGCTGCGGGCCGCCCAGGTCGAGGACCGCCTCAGCCACCGCGAGATCGAGGTCCTGCGGCTGATCGCGCTCGGCTTCACCAGCGTCGAAATCGCCCGCCAGCTCAACCTCTCCCCGCGCACGGTCGAGAGCCACCGCGCGCACATCACCGGCAAGCTCGGTCTCTCCACCCGCGCCGAATTGGTCAGCTACGCGATCGGCCGCGGGCTGCTGGAGACCGACCCCGGCGGCTAACTGGCTGGCTGAACTAACTGGCTGACTGAAAGAAGATGGGCCCGTCTCGGTGAGCCTTCGTCGCCGGCTCCCACCCTCTAACCGCCCAGCCGCTCGTCCTCCCGGCGGTACCCCAGGCGCGCCGAGATGCGATCGGCGGTGGAGATCAGGTGTGGCCCGAGCGCGTCCACGAATTCCTCCATCGCGATCATCGAGCTGTGCGCGGTCATCGAAGCTGCTGCGACCACATCGCTCCCGCTGGAGCGCACCGGGGCGGCGATCTCGTACATCCCGGCTGCCAGCTCTTCGTCGGCGACGGCAAGGCTCTCGTCGCGGATGCGCCCGAGCTCCTGGCGCAGGGCGGTCTTGCTCTTGATCGTGTTGGGAGTGTGTTTGGTCAGCTGCAGCTCGGCCACCCGCTCGCGCTGATCCTGGTCAGGAAGGTTGGCGAGCAACAGCTTGCCCGCCGCCGTCGCATACAGCGGTAGTCGTGAGCCGGGCGCGAGACCGAGGTCGATCAGCCGCTGGCCCCGGCGTCCGCCACGCAGCCAGTCGACCAGCAGCAGCTCGGGGCCGTCCACCACCGCCACGGAGACGGTGAAGCCGGTCCGCCCGCGCAACTCCTCCAGGTAGGGGTGGGCGTGCTCGAAGAGGCTCATGCCGTTCATCGCCGAGATGCCGAGGTCGGTGACGCGCAGCGTCAGGTGGTACTTGCGTTTGATCCCCTGTTCCAGATAGCCCAGCCGCGTCAGCGTAATGACGTAGCGGTGGGTGGTCGAGCGGCTCATCCCCAGCTCGTCGGCGAGGTCGGCGATGCCGAGCACCGGCCGGGCGGGCGTGAAGCAGCCGAGGATCGCGAGACCACGCTCCAGCGACTGCGAGAAGCGCGGCTCCTGCAGCGTCGGGATCGCGGGGGCCCACTCGTCGGCAGCCACTGGCGGGTTTGCTCCGAGCCTAGGCATGGTCAGCGTCCCTTCCCTATCGCGGCCGGCTCGCCGACCTCCACCGACCCGTTGCCGGGCCTCGCTGCCTGCCTGGGCCTGCCGGTCTCTGCTCTGCTCGCTTTGGGACGCATCTTGCCTCCGTCGGAATAGGCTCTCATGTTCCAATAAGTCATCGTTCTAGATCATGCCTTCTTCCTGGTGGAATCGCTAGAAATCCGTTCCAATTGGAACGGATTTGTTCCGATTGGAACGGGGGTCTCATGTAGGGGCCTCGCCGAACCCGCCACGCATGCGCCAACGAGCATCCCTACGCGGCGGCTCACGCCGGTGGGCGCGCACGCGGCCTGCTCGCCCGGGCGCTGCGCCTTTGCAGAAGCACCCGAGACCCCGCGTGGGGCACCAGTACGGCGCTGCGCCACCGCTCGCGCTCAATCTCGGCGCTCACCGGCAGCACTCTGCGTGTGGAGAGTACCTCACGCAGCACCGTCTGCATCTCCAGTAGGGCGAAATGGCGCCCCACGCAGCTCTTGCGCCCCGCGCCCCACGGCAGCCACGTGGGCGATTGGCTGATCTCGCCCAGGAAACGCTCGGGCCGGAACGCCTCTGGCTCCGGGTAGAGCTCCGGATCGTGATGCACGAGATACGTGCACCCCAACAGGCGTGCCGGGGGGCGATATGCCCAGCCTCCGATCTCGATCGGCTCGACGACCGCGCGGGGAATGAGAAACGGAAAGGCCGGCCGGTGCCGGAGGGCCTCCTCGATGGTCGCCGTCAAATATCGCTCTCCTTTCCCGCCGTCGAGCTCTTCCAGCAGACGCCGTTGCGCCCGGCCGTTGTGGGCCAGCAGCTGGAAGGTCCACGCCAGCTCCGCCGTCGTCGTCTCGTGTCCCGCCAGCACCATCGACATCAGGTTGTCGCGGATCTGCCGGTCGCTCATCGCCGAGCCGCCGGGATTGCGCGCCGCCAGCAGCGCATCCAGCAGATCGCCATGCGAGCCTTCGGCTCGCCGCCCACGGACGAGCGCGAAGATCAGCTCGTCGGCTCTTGACCTGTGCTTGACGAACCGCCTCCAGGTGCCCCCCCAACCCGGGAGGTGGCGCAGCTGTGCAACCTGCACAACGGAGCTGCCCGCCACCGACAACGAGTCCAGCAGCCGGTCGTGCAAGGCATCCAGGAGATCATCCTCCTCGGCCAACACGGCCCTCAATATCAGCTTCAACATCAGCGAGCGCACGCGCGGGTGGAGTGCAAACGGGGTGCCGAGGGGCCACGATGCGACCTCGCGCTCGACCGTTTCGAGCATCATCGTCGCGTAGCCCTCCACCGCTTTGCGATGAAACACGGGCATCACCGCACTGCGTCCACACCTGTGCACATCCTCCTCGCACAGCATGAAAGAGCTCGCTCCGATCAGCGGCGCCAGCAACGCTCCCCCTGCCCCCGGATGCAGGACGGCCGGCGGCGCGGCGATCATCTCCTGTACATCGCCCGGGTCACAGAGAAATACAAGTGGTGGCATGTCCATCGGGTAGACGGTGAAGCGGCAGCCGTAACGAGCTCGACAGCGCTCGAGGTAGGAGAAAAACCACCGCTGGCATGCCACTGTTTGAAGCAGCGAAGGGATCGGCATCGTCGGCGGAAGATCCCTCCTGATACGCGCGATGAGTGGGTCTGGGTCGGTTAGCGGCATCCTGGCTCCTTGTGATCGATTTAGTGACGTTGTTGGGCGTAGGCGATGCGCCATAGCCGTAAGATTGGAAGCAGCAGGCGGGTGAGGGCGCCGCCGGCACGCACTAAGCCCCTGGTTGTTTCGCGCATCGCCTCGGTGTGCGCGCTGTCCTTTGAGAGGTACATCGCGACCATGCATGCGACGATGACCTCGTGTCGCTCCCCGTCGCGCAGCGAGCGTGCCTCTTTCAGCGAGCGTTCCACCAGCTCGCGTATACGAGCCGCCGCAAGCTGGCGCGTGGAGTAGTGAGAAACGTAGCTGTGGTCTCCATTGACGAGGTCTTCGACCTGGTCGACGTAGCTGTCGAGCATTGTCGTCGCCGCCGAGATCCACGGAAAATAAGCCGCGCATGCTCGTGTGAGGTGCTCACCGTCGCAGTCCGGCTCGGTGCCGAGCGCGAGCAGAGCGTGAATCGTGAGAGAGGCGCTTGCCGCCCCGCTCAGCTCAAACCAGTTCACATCGGAGGTCACTGGGAACGCCTCTGCTGCCCACCTCCGCAGGTCCGTGTCGCGCAGCGCCGGGTCGAGATCGTGATTGATGGCCAGCACCTGTGCGCGAATCGCTTCGCGCACAAGCAGTGGGCGAATCGCCCAGTATGAAGGCAGCTTGCGGCAGCATTCGCGGCAGGCCTCCACGAGTATCCGCAGATAGCCGCCGTCGTCCGCGCACTTGTGGTGGCGGTAATAATCTGACATTGGCCGAGCCAGATCGAGGGCGTCGAGGAGCGCGAGGTGAAGCTGGCGCCCATTCACCTGGCCGGCCGCGGCGCCGCGCTCGTTCACTCCGTCGAGGAAGTCCCAGACGATCTCATACGCGACCAGCAGGCGCAGAAGGTTGTAATCGCGTGCCCTGGGAATCGTCCACAGCAGGGCCGCCCCGTCAGTGTGTCCGCGCTTGCGGGTGAGGGCGCTCAGCGCGTCGTTGCGAAGCGCCGGATCGGGGATATCGACCGCGCGTGCCTTCCAGCCCCGCACCTCGCCGGCAACCGCCGCCAATCCCCACCCGAGCTCGCGCGTGGCCGCCGCGACGAGCGCCCGCGATTGACCGGCCGATAGTGGCGCCGGGTCGTGTTCACTCCCACAGGCGCTACATGCGCACCTCTCAGAACGCCGGACTGGCTGTCCTCGGAGGCACACGCACTACGAGATATCCTGGCAGGGCAACCACTGTGACGGTGACGATCGTGAGCAGCGCAAAGCTGGAGAGCGCCGCGAAGGCTTCGACGTCGAAGGCGACGGGAAAGCCGGTGACGCTGGCCAGGAAGTGACTTCCCAGCAGCTGCGCGCAGAGGCCGAAGCTAGCGCCAATCAAGCAGCCCGCCACCAGCATCACCGCGCTTTCGCACAGCAACCAGCGCCACAGCACCGCCCTGCGGTAGCCCTGGCACTTGATGAACGCGACGAGGTCGCGGCGCTGCCAGATCATCGCGCCCATCGCCCCCGCCACGGCCAGCACGGCGGCGATCAGGACGAGCAGCCTGATCTGTGTGAGTCGCGAAAGCCCCTGGCTTGCGAGCGCGTAGTGACGCTGCGTGCGCTCGGCCGCGGTTTCCACCGTGAGACCCGTTTCTGCCCCCAGGCTGTGTTGAACGCTTTCACGCACAGCCACGACGGAAGCGCCTGGCCGCGTCTGGATCGCGTAGGCGCTTGGGTCGCTGCTCGCCCAGGCACGGGCGTAGTCGGCGGAGCTGAGGATGATCGCGCCGGGTGGCCAGCCGAGGTTTGTGATCAGCGCGGCCACTCGCAGGCGAATCGGCCGCGGTGTTGGAAGCGTGAACGGCTGACCGATGTGCAGGTGCTGTTCGGATGCGAGCGCCTTCGAAAGCACCGCCCAGCCCCCGTCGCGGACGCCGTTGCCGGCCCCGAGCAGGTTGCCGCTCACGAGCTGACTGGAGGGCACCGGCTGGGTGACGCTGCTCGGCGGCGCGATCACCCACAGGCGCCGATCGCCCCAGTCGAGAAAGCTGCCACGGTAGATGCCGACGGCGGCCACACCGGGCAGGCGCGCGAGCGCGGGTGCGTTGTTCCCTTTGAAGGAGGTTGTGGCAAACGCATTGGATTCCCCCTTTGGAGTGACCCACACATTGGCGCCCGCGTCGAGCTGGCGCGCGGAGGAGTCCAGGCCCCGCTGGAGGTTGGCCTGCGTGCCCTGGAACTCAACCGTGCCAAACACCGCAACGGCAGCCGTGGCGGCAATCGCCAGCGAGCGCACGCGGGTCTCGCGTGTCTGAAGCTCGGTCACCGCAAGCACCGTCGCCGCGCCGTCGAGCAGACGCTGGGTGCGCTCGAACAGCGTGACGATCCCGTCGAAGAGCAGCGGCAGCAGGCAGGCCATCGCCACGACCAGTGTCCCCAGTCCCACCAGCCCGCTCTGGGGACGAAATATGAGAATCGGGATCGTGCAAGCGAGGCACAGAAGCCCGACCGCGAGTCGCGTCCGGAACCACCACCGGCGGTGATGTGGCGAGGAGCGCTCTCCCTCCAGCGGCTGCGCCAGGATGTCGCGCAGCGGCCACAGCACGCCGGCGACCGCGGCTGTCAGTCCGGCGCCGACTGCCAGCGCCACGCTTTTCCAGGTCACGATCCGCCCGGTGCCCACCGGGAACGCGAATGAGAGGTAGCCGGGGATCGCGTGGAACACGGCGATCGAGAACGCCTCGCCGAGTGCGAGGCCGAGGATGCAGGCCAGCAGGCCGAGCACGGCGGCGTCGAACAGCAGGATCTGGACGGTCATGAAGCGAGTTGCGCCCTGCGGTCGGATGTCCGCGATCAGCCTGCGCCGCGAGGGCACCGTCACCAACATCGCGTTGAGCGCGAACATAAAGCCCACCAGAGCGCTGATCGCTGAGAACAGCATCTCGCTCTGGCTCTCGGGATACACCGCCACTCCGAACAGCGTCGCGTCGAAGTCGCTTGGCTCGACGTTGACCGGTGCGGTCGCAGCCAGCCGCTTCAGGCCGGTCCGTACCTCGGGTTCACGCCCCGGCCGGGCCTGCACGAAGATGCGCGTGATGCGGCCCCGCATGTCGGTGATCGTCTGCGCGTAGCCGACGGGTGCGAGCGCGACGGGGCTGTGCACCAGCCCGCCGATGTCCGCTTCCCCGAGCGTGGCTCCCAGCAGCGTCGGCACCACGCTCGCGCCGATCTGGATCTTCATCGTCTCAAGCGGCCCCGCCCCGATTTCTTCGGCGAGCGGCGCCGGCAGCGCGATCGCTCGCTGTGCGGCGAGCTGCGTGGCGGAGAAGCGCCGCAGCAGGGCGCCCGCGAAGTGCGCAAAGCGCGGATCGGTGCCGATCAGATCGACCGAGCGCTGAACGCCCTCTGGCCCGATCACGTTGGCCTGCTGCTCGAGCACCGGCAACGCGGTCTTCACGCCTGGCACGCGCCGCACCTCCCCCAGCAGCCGTTCGCTGAATCCGCCAGGACCCCTGGCGTCGACCTGGAACTGGGTGTTGCCCACCAGCTGGCTGTTGAGCTGCGAGACCGAGTGGGTGAGGCTGGTGCTGGCGACCTGCGAAGCGAACAGCAGCGCCACCCCGACGGCGATCCCGATGATCGCGAAGCACTCCTGTACGAGCACCGCGCGTGCGCGCAGCCGCGCCCGGTAGAGCCAGAGGATGTCCACGAAGCTCATGTGCGCCATCGTCAGCCCAGCTCCGGCAGCGAGGATGTCGGCACCAGCACGTGCTCGGGCCGGTACTCCCCCATGCGCCCGTCGCGCAGCTCGTGCACCTGGTCGGCAAAGGTGGCGGCCTGCGGGTCGTGCGTAGCGAGCACGATCGTGGCGCCGCGTTCGGTGCAGAGCTCGCGCAGCAGCGCCAGCACTTCCCGGGTGCGCTGCGTGTCGAGTGTCCCGGTTGGCTCATCGGCGAGCACCAGCTTCGGGTCGGTCGCCAGCGCCATCGCGATCAGCACACGCTGACGCTCGCCCATCGAGAGCTGCTCGGTACGGTGCTGCATCCGTTCGCCCAGTCCCAACCGGTCGAGCAGCGGTTCGATCGTGCGTCGCGCCTGGCGCTTGTTGGTCAGCCACAGCTTCAGCGACGCGTTCTCGATCGCGCGCGCCCCGGGAATCAAGTTGTGCGGCTGCCCGATGATCCCCAGCCGATACAGCCGGTAGCGGTCACCCTCGCTGGGGGACATTGTGCAGACGTCATCGCCGTCCACCAGCACGCTGCCGCTGTCGGGGACGCAGAGCCCCGCGATCAGCTCTAGCAGCGTCGTCTTGCCCGAGCCGCTGGGTCCGTACAGCGCAACGAACTCCCCCGCTGCGGCGCTCATCGAGACGCCGTCGACAGCGCGGATCGGCTCGCCTTCCCCCACGCGATAGTGCTTGACGAGATCGCGGAGCTCGAGCACCGGCCGGGACACTAACCCCCGAGGCGGCGCGAGCCGTGGCTCTGGTAGGCGCTGCCGGGGAAGTCGATTACCTCTGCCAGTTCGCCGCCCTGTTCGGCGAGCAGGGTGAGCCGCCCACGTTCGAGCGACCACACGCGGTCGGCGGCCAGCGCGGCCTCGAGATCGCTGCAGCTCATCAGCACTCCGCACCCGAGCTCTCTCACCAGTCTCAGCAACAGCTCGCCGGCCTCGCGCGTGCGACCGATCCCAAAGCCGTCCATCAGATCGTCGACCACCAGCAGGCTCGGCGCGCTGGCGATCGCGCGGGCGAGTCCGACCAGCACTCGCTCCCAGTTGGAGAGCTCCGCCCAGCGCTGCCCTGCGCAGCCCGCTGCACCGACGCGTTCGAGTGCCTCCATTGCCAACTCACGCCCCTGTCGCTGTCCACGCCTGCGGCCGATCGCCAGCGGCAGCCCGACGTAATCGAGCGCCCTGAACTTCACGCCGGTGCCCTCGCGGTGGACCCATGCGATCTCTGCCCCCAGCAGCCGTGCGCGCTCCCGGTCGGAGGCGCCCGTGAGTTCCTCATGCTCCAGCCACACCTCGCCCGCGTCCGGCGACTCGATGCCGGCGGCGATCTTTAGCAGTGTGGTCTTGCCCTCCCTGCGCCCTCCCACGATTGCTGCGACCTCCCCCGGGCAAAGCTCGAGCGAGACATCCAGCAGCACCTGCGATCGGCGCTCGCCGCGCGCATATCCCTTGCACACTCCCCGCAGCCTCAGCAGCTCAGCCATCGCCGCTGCCCAGCTCCTCGCCGTCGTCAACTGTGTCTTCGAGCTCACGCCGCAGGCGCCGCAGGCGCCGGGCGCGCATTCCCCACAGCATCGCTTCGTCGGTCATCAGGGCGCGCCGCACCCTGCCTCGCAGGTCGGTGGTGCTCTGCGTGGGCCCACCGCCGAGCGCCGGGCCGAGGCGTTTGAGCTGCCACTCGACGTTCAGGCGGGAGCTGGCGGCGGCAAACTCCCGTGCGCACGCCTCCTCCTCCTCGCGGATCGCCGCGATCAGGTCTGGTACGTCCTCCTCCTCGGCGAGCTCGAGTTTGGCGTGCACCGCGTCGCGCAAGGCGAGTGGGGCCGCCGAGGACGCCCTCAGCCAGTCGCGAAACTCCTCGACCCCCGCGTCGGTCGCTTCGTAGCGGTCGAGTGCGCGCTCAGCGCCATGCTCGATCAGGCGCACGAGGCCCTGCTTTTCGAGGCTGGGCAAGCTGTTGTGGGCGACCGAGCGCGACCACTGCGCGTGGGGAAAGCGCTCGACCAGCCGTGCGCCGAGGCTGTTGACCGTGTCTGTCTTCTGGACCACGAGGCCCAGGATTGCCATGCTGGCTGTCAGATCGCCTTTACGTGGTGGAGCCATTGCTGTGGATCGTATTCGAAATCCGAACGGAAAGGTGTCGCGCTGAATCGTTCCAACCTACCATACTCCCGCAGGCATTTGTCGGTATCTTGGGAGAATGGCTTGGCCAAGCGATATACAGGGCAGGCCCCCTGGGGCTGGAGCCATTTCGTCCCAGCTGGCGATCGCACGGGATGCTCTCTGTCTGCGCCCTAACCATCGGCCTGGGCCGGTCTCGGGAACTCGATGATCTCGGCCTCGGTGACCTCCTGCTCGGAGAGCAGGCTCAGCCGTCCGCGCTCCAGCGACCACACGCGGTCGGCGATCAGCGCGGCCTCCAGATCGGTGCAGCTCATCAGTGCCCCGCAACCCAGCTCGCTCGCCAGCGCCAGCAGCAGCTCGCCGGCTTCGCGCACGCGGCGCATGCCGAGGCCGTCGGTGACGCTGTCGAGCACCA
>JBEKYV010000058.1:0-11649 GCA_049510515.1 Solirubrobacteraceae bacterium
CCATGCCCACAGGCAAACGACGTGCCCACGACCATCACTTACTTCTTCTTTCGTACCCCACCCACCGATGCCCACCCAAAACGGCACCAGCATGCCCAAACTCAGCGGCGCTCAACACCATGTCCACGATGTCCTGTTCGCGGGCTTCGTCGTGCATCGAGAGGCGCACCTCATACAGGCCGTACTCGCGCGTCAACCGGTTATCAAGACGCTGGCGTACAACCCGCGTCGTCCAACGCGCGAACACGATCACCCCGAGCAAAGCGCTGAGCGCGAACAGCAAAAGGACATGGCCGAACGTCAGCCAGCCACCATGACGCCCACCATGCGCGACACTGGCCACCGGTGAGGTCGTGTGAGCGCTGGAGGCACTCGCCGGCGCCGTGGTGGTGGTGGCTGCTGGTGGGGGTTTGATCGTGGGTGCGAGGTGGGTGAGTTTCGGTGCGACGATCGCGAGGATCGCCACGCTCAGGATCAGCCCGAGGATCAGCAGCAGGATGTGGCTGGCGCGTGGTCGGATTACAACCACCTCCCTGTCTCCAGTACCGCGGCGAGCGCGAGCAGCCCCTCGACCGCGGCCAGCCCGCACACGGTTGCCCTGCACCCGTTGCGCCCGCGACGCGCGTTGATGTAGAGCGCCAGCAGCAGCGCCCACGCAACGATCTCAGCGGGCCCATCCGGCAGGAACGCATGCAGCTGCAAAGAGCCATAGGCACCGAGCAGCACCCCGGCGAGCACGGCCGTCCATACCGCCCACACGCCGAGGATCACGTCCATCACCCACACCGGTATCCGCTCCACACCACGCCGGCCCGCCGGCGCGATCCACCGGGTGAGCGCCACGAGCGCGATACACGCCGCGACACCCGCGGTCATCTTCGAGTTGTTCAGCCAGATCCCGAACGCCACGCTCGCGGGGTCCTTGAAGTGATTGATGAAGTGGACCGCGAGCAGCCGCCGCGCGCTTGAGGCGAACGCGACGCGCGTCACGGCCTGGCAGGCAACGGTCACGGTCAGCCAGCCGCCGAGGACGACCGCCCAGACGGGGGCTTGGCGTCGCAGCGCGGTCATCGCCGGAGCGCTCCTCCGATCGCCTGCAGCGCGACTTGCGCCCGCTCAAGCAGCGCGTCGCTCCCCTCGTGGGAGATCCGCCCGAGGGCTGGCATCAGGACCAGCGGCGCGCGCCGGCTGTCCGCGAGGTCCGCGAGGCCGGTGACCGGCGCGTCGCGGACTGTCGGGTCGGCGCGCGCGATGAGGATCTCCGGGCGTGAAAGCGGCGCGATCCGCTCAAGGACCCGGTGCGCGCGGGCCAGCCCGTCCTCGCTGGCGGGCAGCACCCACGCGACGTGGGTAGCGGCTGTGAGCGCTGTGCGCTCGGCGGCGCGCGCGAGGGTCCCGACGTCCGCGACGGTCAGACCGTGTGCTTGGCGGGCGTCAGCGAGGATCCGCAGGATCGCGTCCCGGTCGCCGTCCACAGTGAACTGGGGGGCGCTGGCGAGGACCCGCAGACCGTGCTCGCCCTCAGCCCACAGCCCACCCGTCAATGGCTCGCAGGCGGCGAGCTGCTGGGCGATATCGGCCAGCGTTCGGGGGGAGCTGATACCCGCGTGGGATGCCAGGCCGCCGGTCGGGCCGCCGGTGTCAGTCACGAGCACAGGAGCGCTCGATTCTCTGGCTGCGGTAACGGCTATGAGATACGCGAGGACGGACGCGCCCGCGCCACCGGACAGTCCAGCCACCGCCAGCAACGGCCCCGGCGCCTCCCGGAAAGACAGCACGGAAAACCGCTCGCCGCCGCTCACGCCGCTCCCCGGCCGCAACCAACGCAGCCAAAGGCGCCAGGCCGGGTGCGCGTCGAAAGTCATCTCTATGGTGCGCCGAAGTCCCATCCACGGCGCTAAACCTGTGGGCGCCAGGCCGTCACAGCGAACCCCCTCTGGACGCGTGCGACCATCGCGAGAGTGACGTGAAACGCCGCCTGAACCCCAGAGTATTCCTCGTTGCCGCCCGTCTGCTCGCGCGTGACGATCACCCATTCGCCCGGCCGCCCGCCGAGAACGTGGCTGGCGGCAAGCACGGTGCCGGTGTTGTAGATGTGTGCGCGCGCGAGCACGGTCTCGCGCCCCGTCTGCGCGTGCGCCTGCTGCTCGACCAGGCGAGCTTCACCGACCGCGCTCGCAGCCAGATACGCCTCATCCCCCGGAAGCGACTTGTAGGTCCAGTTGATGTAGCTGGCCGCGAAGCGCTGCACCGCCTCCTGGGGCGAGGCAGCCGGGTCAAGGGGTGGTGTTTCGATCGCCGCGCTCGATGGGATCGTTCCCTCGCGCTCCCCAGGGTTCGCCTGCACGGGAGTTCGCCCACCCCCCGGAGAAGTGTCGCTGTGGTTAAGCAGTCCGCACGCAGCCAGGAATGGTGTCAGCGTGATCAGTGTGAATACCAGCAGGTACTTGCTGTGTCGGGTTCGCATATTCTTCCTTTCGTGTTCATAGCCCGGGTGGGTGTCGGACTACCCATTGAGCCCATTTCGGTACTTCGTCGAAGACGCGCCAGCGCGGGCCGCTCTTCCCCTCGTTCGGCCCGGTGTCGGTGCCGTTGTAGGAGGTGTCGAACCTGATACCGGCGACGTACATGAAGGCGTGTTCGCTGTTCGCGTACACGCTCACCCACTTCCCGGGGCCAGGTTCACCGTAGGACTCAAGTTCGGTTGAGTCCTGCGCGAACTCACCGAACACGCCACCCGCGTGCAGCACATAGGACACAGAGGAGCTGCAATCGTAGGCTGGTTGCAGCGTGTTCAGAGAGGGGCCGTGCCCGCCGCCATACAGGTAGCTTGCGTGATCCAGACGGTTCCCGGCGGCGATCATCGCCTTCACCGCCCTCGGGGCTTCACGCGGCGCGGCAGCCAGGCCATCGGGGAGTACCTTCGCGCTCTCCCCCGCTGTCAGTGGCAGCGGGCCTTCCCTACCCGCCGAGGCCCCGCACCCCGATCCCGACCCTTCATCGGATGCTTCCCCGGTGCTTTCGAGTGTTCCCGTGGGTATCGCTTCGAGGAGTTCCCCGGCCCCCGTCTTCGGGGCGAGCTGGATATCTACCTGGTTCTTTGAGACCCCGAGTGCTTGGGCTGCTGGACCCCATAGGTCGATCCGGTACTGGAAGCCTTCGGGGGTGTGTTCTGCTGGCCCCTGTCCGTAGCCGGTGTCGCGCTTGTACACGATGATGCCTTTGCCGTCCCGCGCGACTCGTAGCCCTGTCATATACGGCAGGTTCCCGAGCGCGTTCGCGTTCGCGAACGTGAGCGTGCCCCCGTCGTTAGCTGGGTTGCTGGGCAGTAGCGAGAGCTCCGCGTAACTGTCGGGATGTTCATCCAGATTGGCCTCGGCGGGGTCGGGAATCGACCCGAAATTCCCGCTGCCAGTGCCGTCCCCGGCGTCATACTCGGTCGCACCGACCGGGTACCAATGCCCAGGCTGCATATTCAACGGCTTGCCCCACAGTTCCCCTGCCTGGCGGCTCAACCCGGCCGGCACACTCACCGACTGCACCCCGACCCCCGCGCTGCACGACGCGCTCGATGGCGGTGCGATCACCGTGATCAGCAGCACGATGAGACCCACGAACCCGGCGAGCGGGATCCCCACCGCGACGAGAGCCGCGAGCGCTATGCCGGGGTGGCTATCACTGTTCTGTGTCATGCCGGCCTCTACTCGTTCCCTGCGGGTATGCCGTTGGTCGCGAGCTCGCATAGCGCGGCCCACACGTTCCCGTGGTGCTTTTCGATCATCGCGTTGCGTGCGGGGAGGTCCCTGAACTTCTCGCTGGTGAAAGCCCAGTACTCGGTCGGGCCGACGGGGATCCGCACCTTGCCCTTCCCGCGCGGCCCATTGATGAGGTACACGTCGGCGTAGCGGCCCTTGACGGTCTCAAGACTCGCGACGATCGCGGTCTCCTCCTCGCTCAGCCCGTACGCCTCGCGGCCAAATGTCAGCTCGCCTGTGTTCTTCTGCTTGAACAGCGCGACGATCGCGTTGTTCACGAGCAGCGGCAGACCGTGCTCGGTGTTCAGGTCGCTCAGCGCCTGGGAGATGATGATGAGCAGCAGCGCGAGATGCCGCGCGCGGCGCGCTAGATCAGCGAGGTAGACACCGGCCTCCGGGCTTGCGACCTTGTGCCACGCCTCATCGATCAAAAGGACACACACCAGCAGCAGCCGCTGGACGCCTGGGGCACCAGCGAGGTGACTGTTTTTTGCGTGGTGAGCCTTGACTTGGCGCACGACGTACTCGACGATCGAGAGCATCACCGCGCCGAGAATCGCCTCCGGGCAGTGTTCGGTGTCAAACACGACCAGCGGACTGTCACCCGGAATGCTCGTTTCGCGATCCAGCAGGTAGCTGTAGGCGCCCTGGCCGCAGAACTCACCGAGGCGTTCGGCGAGATTGCGAAGCGCCGCGCCGACATCCACCGCGCCGGCCTCACTCTCCAATGCGGCCCTAGCGAGCAGCACCTCCTTGAGCATCGACTCGCGGGCGCTCACGCCCTGCTCGTGCGCCTGGGTGTAGACCTGTCGTATCGCGGTCGCCAGCTGCGATCGCTCAAGCACACTCAACTGCTCCTCGCCCATCATCGCCGAGTGCAAAGCGAGAAGGTAGGCGACCTTTTCCCGGGGGACCACGCTCTGATCAGGGGTATCCCACGGGTTGATCGCCCACTGCGAGTCATCGGAGCCGATATCCAAATGCCGCGCACCATGCACAAGCTGGGTGAGGGTCCGGTAGTGCCCGGCGCGGTCGATCACGAACACCGGGCCAATACCGAGCGCGATACACCGCGCGATCAGCATGTTCATCGCCAGCGTCTTCCCCGACCCCGACTTCCCCGCGACAAGCAGAGTCTGGTTGTCGTGCACCGGGTCGGTCGGGTCCAGTCGCTCGAGTGTCCGGCCGGGTGAGGAGAACGCGAACGGCACCCCAGAGGGGCTGCCGCACCCGGTACCCGTGAGCGGCACGCAGTCCCCGATGTTCTGCGTCGCGTACACTCGTGTGTAGCGGGCGCTGTCGCTGCCGAGCGGCAGCGTGGAGGGCCATAGCCGCCGCTGATGGTGCGATCCGCGGTTCACTGCCGCATCGGAAGTCGATGACAGCGCCTCCGCGCAGAAGTCCACGGCCTCCCCGAGCGCCGCGAGATCGGGCGTTGGGCCACCGCCGCGAAGAGTGAGGTAGATACTTGCCTCGAACAGGTTGGTACGGTCGCTGCCGGCCATGTTGCGCAGCAGATCCGCTGACTCGCTCTCCTGCGCGTAGCGGTCGAAGTCCGGCACGCGACCGCGGGCCTCCGCACCGCGGTTGATCGCATACACCCGCCGGTAGCGCATCTTCAACCGGGTCCGCTCCCGGCGACGGTCCAGCGCCCGGACATGCACGCTCAACGTGAACGGCTGGCGGCTCATCATCGCGCCCATCAACCACCCCATCTGCGTATGCTCAGCCGTCGTCGCGACCCAAATCGTCTGCTCGACATCGCGGTCGACCTCAACGTGGTGATGAGAGCTCTCAAAATCAAGCGGGGACTGCGCTATCACCTCCCGCAGCCGCCGCGCGACCGTCCGCGCGTGCTCCGCATCCCTCTCACAGTCGAGGCTCCCAAGGATCTCGGTGGCGCGTGGCGCTCTCGCCGACCTGTCAGCCTGCGTCGGGTTGAAGCGTGCCCACAGCAGCTCAACGAACTCCTCCCCGTTGATCGGGCGGCTGGTGATCCCCAGCCCCTCGAGCTCTGAGCGGACCGTTTCGGTGAACGCCAGGCTTTCCCGCGCCGCGCGACGATGCGCCCTGAGATTCCTCGTCAACGGGCCACTCAGCAGCGAACTGCGACGCGGGCGTAGCTCACGCAGCATCTCATAGCGACCACGCCGCGAGGGAACGTGTGGACAAACCACATAGAACGACGTCTGTACCGCGGCCTGCTCATCGGCGTGCAAACGCAGGGACTGCTCCATCGCCGCGTACAACCGCCACCGCGACATCCCAAGCGGATCATCACCCTCCGCATCCAGCGAGGCAGGGGCCGCCCCGGAGGTGAAGCTGACCTCACGACGCGCGTCCGCGAGAATCTGCGTCAAGTTCACCGGCCGGGAGTGAACATAGAACTGCAGGCGCTGGTCGGCGCGCAACCGCGAAACAAGATGACAGTAGCCTCGTGCAATACGCGCCCGCTCCTCACCGGAGAGGATCAACGGGTTCGGCGGCGTCACCTGCAAAACCCGCACGAACGCACCCTCGCTCGTGACCGCAAGCCCGCTACGGTCGATCGCCTCGACCGCCAGCAAATCACCAGCCTCCTTCACCACCCCACGGCTACGCGCTCTCACGGCACCCATAGCGCCCCCAAATCCAAACGCTCGCCGCCAACGCCACGCTCACGACCCGACGGCAAGTCGGGCTCGATCACGTACCCCGTGAACTGTTCGCCCGGCCCGGCCGCGTACCGGTCATCACTCAACCGCTCACCAACGCACGCCTTCACGTACAGCCACAGGTCAAACTCGGTGCTGGTCGCCAAGATGACCGTGCCGGCGGGAATACTCGCGATGTAAATCGACAGGCAGAGAGTGAGATACGGGCTGAACGGCGACACGTACAACGCGAACACCAGCCCGCACATCAACCCCCCCAGCAGCCCCAGTATCTGCGGGACCGTCAGCTCAGCGATCCGCAAACGATCAGTCAAATGCTTGTAAGCAGGATGCATAGCTCATGCCCTCAGTCGAGAAATGGCTCGATGTCTGTCAACCCAGGGTCATCCGGCTTCCTGCGCTCGCCGTCGCCGGGCGGCGGTGGAGGCGGCGGCGGCGGCTGTCGTGGAAGGTCCGCGCCGAGACTCCGGGTGTCCCCCTCAGAATCGGCCGGTGGCCCTTGCAGGCCAGGCGCAGGCGGTACTCCACCTCCAGGTGCGCCCGGGCTGCCAGCAGTGAAAGGGGGCTTCCTATCACCTGGTACCTCGGACGATGGAGGCTCCTGCGGCACGTTGGGCGCCTTCGCTGTGGGGGTCTCCGTGGACGCGGCCTGCTCGTCTTTAAGGTTGAGTAGCGCGGCGTTGACGCCTTTACTCACGGTGTGGTTTCGCGCGGTGCCGATCGTCCACAGCGCCTGGCGCTGCTCGCCGGTGAGCGACGGTGAGTCAAGGTTGTGCGCGATCAGATCCCGCAACTTCTGCTCGTCGTTGCTACGGAAGGCGCTAATCGCGCGCTGAGTCTCCGCCGGCAACTTGGCCATCGCGTCGCTGACATCGGAGACACTCGACGGGTCGGACCCCGCCTGCGCGTACATCTGCTCCCCAGCGCGCTCGATGCGTTCCCTGTCATACTGGGCGGGCGCGAGACCCGCCAGTCGCCTCTGCGGCCTGACATCTGAGTCATGGTCGTGCCCCGCGGGCGCCTGCTGCGCCTCCCCAGTGGAGCCCGGGCTGGTCGTGGACCCCTCCCCTGTAGGCTTGCTTGCTGATGCCGTTTGGTTGTCTGTGGTGAAGGCGCTGCGACCGAAAATGACGCGGCTGGCGAGGCCGCCTTGCCCTGGCTCGGTGGGAGGCTTCAGCGGCGATGGCAGCGCGTCGATCATCCGCTGCGCCGCGGGCTGGCCCTCCATCGCTGCGGTCGCAACGGTCCGGCCGACGCCGGCGACGCCGCGCATCGCGAACATGCCAAAGGTGACAGTCCGCCATATCCGCCAGCCACCATTTGCGTTACCGTGCGGGCCGATCATCGCCGTCCGCATCAAAAACCGTGGGATCGTGATGCACAACAGCATCAGTGTGATGCCCGCCAACGGCCTGATAATTACAGTGTCAATAATGCTATGCGACGGTGCCCAGCTCAGAACGTCCGCGTTCACCGCTGAAGAGAGCGCGAACAGGATCGCCCACACACACGGCACCATCAGGCCGACGGACATCGCTCGTAGTGCCGCTGCCGCGAGCCACGCAAGCTCCTGTATGGGCCACAACACGACGCACAACGGCATCGACACGTACAAAAACATCATCATCACCCCCAACAACACCTTCATCCACAACAACGCCACGAACACGACAGCCGAGATGAACCCCATCACGACAACGAAAATCAACCCGAGTCCCGTACCGAGAGCGAACGCGCCAGCCCCGACAACGAGTGCCGCGTCGAACAACAACGCAACGTTGTGCTGCACCGACCCGCTGCCCAACAGCGCCCCATCGAACATCTTCGGGATCTGTATTAGCTCGCTGAAAACACCGGGCCACGCGATGATGAACCCGATCGCGGCGACGACCCGGATCAACCCCTGAACCGCCTCAAACCCACCAGAGCCGCTATCACTCAGGCCCGCCAGGTAATAGCGCAGAATCGAAAGCGTAAGGACCGCACTCAACATCCCCGCCGCGATCGCGACCGTCGTGCGCTCCAGTTCTGCGACATGCCCCGTGTCGAAATTCGGGATAGCCAACAAGTCGTTTATCACACCCGTAATGAGCTTGGCCTCGACACCGCCAAAGATCGCTTCGAGGACGCTCAACAGAGCACTCACCGCTAGCTTCAGAGGTGCGCTTGCGACTGCTTTCGCGGCCGGTACAGCTACCGTTACCGGGCTGATCGGGATCGGCGTGAGACCAAGCCCGTGCGCCGCCGCCGCCGCAATCAACGACACCACCAGCCACGCCACGCACACGGCCACTACCATCCACGCCGCCCGCGGAACTCGCCGGCGTGAGCGAAGACCACCGCCACCGTGACGACCCGAAGCGTTCGGCAGAGCAGGTGAGAAGGAGCGTTGCATCGACGGGTCCTAGTTGACGAGCCCTGTCGCGCAGGCGGCCAGAGCGAGCGCGGCGATCGTCCCAGCGATCACCGTGCCGGCCTTCCTGTTACCAGCCATCAAAAAGAACCCGCTGATAATGAGCGCGATCGGCGCGATCGCAGCCAACGTCACCAACAACGGGGTCGACAAACTCGCCATAAACGCAGCAAATTTGTCGATGCCTTCGATTTTGGAGCTTTCCGGTATTCCCAAATCCTTACGAAACAGATAAGGAAAGAACAGGTGAACAGCAACCCACATCTTCAACAAGGCGATCACGAACGCCTCTACCACCGCTATCCTGACCGCGAGACGAACCCGCCGGGTAGCTTCAGGGATATTGCCAGTCATACAATTAACCTCCGTGCTCAATCGAATGCTTTTCAGTGTTCAAAGCCAAACTCGCTGCTGATGTCTTCGTGGTGGCGGACTGCCTTGGAGCCAGTGACAGGCGGGGTCGGCGCCGGCTGCGGGGGCACAACGACTGGCGCCGCCTTGGCTACCGGCGTCCCACTCGCCACCGGGGACGCCGGCGCTTCGACCGGTAGCGAGGTGCCACCTCTTGGTCGAGGAGCCACACTCCGCGGCCGCGCTGGGCGGCGCGCTGGAGCCGGCACCGTACGGACGCGCGCCCTCACTACCTGGCCGCTTCGCAAGACAGGTATGGCGGCATGCACAACCGGGGGAAGGCTCACCGCGACACTGCGCACGACCGGCCTGCGGGTACTGCCGCCGCATCCAATCGGATGCGTCGCCGCTAGCCACAGCACGAGCACCATCGGCAACGAGCGGACACCACGGCGAAACCGGGCCCCACCGGCGTCGCTGACGCCCTCGATGATCCCCGCCACTGCTCGCGTGGCCCGCGCCCGCCGTGAGGGGCGTGGCTGGCGCCGCGCAGCAGACTCACGGGGTGGCTTGCGTGTCGATCGGACGGCCGCGGGCCGCTCGCCCGCGCCTACAGGGCTTCCGGTGTCAAATAGGTTCGCGGACTGTGTGCGGTCCAACATCAACGCCTCCGAACAAGGGGATGGGACGAGATGTCGAGCCGAACCTCGATTTACCCCCGGCCCTTTTTCAAAAGCCCGCCGCCGCTACCACAAACGGAGCTTCAAGAGCGGTGTTCGAAGCTGAACTCTTGCGACGAGAACTTGTGTGCTTCGGTGCTCTTCGGCTGAGGAGGAGCCACGTGGCTGGCGCTCGCCACCGGGGCGCTCGCCACCGGCTGCGACACCTTCGCGGCTGGCGGTCTTCTCGCCCGTGCCCTTTCGAACCCAAACTCGGTGGCTACCGCTTCGGATCGCGCAACTGGGGTAGCCCGCACAACCCGCTCGGCGCCGTCGCTCGGCGCTCTCGCGCCGCCCGTCCGCCGACCCGGTCCGCTGCGCTCGCGGATACTCCGCTCGCGCGGCAGAGGAGCCACCTCGGGGAGGCCGCTCTCCTGCTCGCCCAGCGACCCGCTCGAGCTTGGCGGGCGGCTGGGAGCCACGACTCGCGGCGAGCGGACCGGGTGATGACGAGGGGTAAGGGCGTGGATCGAGAGCGTGCCGACCGTCGCGAGTCCGACGACGACGGCGACCTTCGCCGCGCCGCTACCAAGCGCGGTCCACCCTCCGCCAGTCACAGCCGTGGTGCCCGCGACGGTGCTGCTCGCTGCGCCGGCCACCGGTGCGCCCGCCGTGACAGCACTATGAGGAGCAAAGAACCTGCGCAGGTAGCTAAGCGGCGCCGCCCAGCCGTGGCCGGGACGCCCGAGCGGCGGCAGGAGGACAGCAAGCCCACGCAACCCCATCACGTACCGCTTGCAGCTCGCACACCCGCGGATATGTGTGGCAACGCGTGCATAGTCCGGGCTGTCCTCGCTCATCGCCCCCAGAGCGTATGACCGCAGCGCCCTTCCCCACTCATCATCGCCGCAGCCCCGGGGCTCCATCGCCGCGGCGACCCCAGCGATCCTCTTGATCGCGCGATCCATCACTTTCCCGAACGCTGCCTCGTTCATCCCAAGGATCCGGGCAGCCTCCGCCCGCGTGTAGCCCTGCAGAACACACAGCGCCACCGCCCGACGCTGCACATCATTGAGACAATCCTTCAGCCGCTCCACCAGCAGCTCGATCTTCTGCTGGTCATCGACGCGCTTTGCCAGATCGACCTCCACGGCCTGGCTCTCCACATCCGCGTCGGCGTACAACGCCTCGTTGCGCTGCCGGTAGATGTCGATCGCCCGCTTGTCGGTGACATCAACCAGCAGACCGGGCAGATTCCTCGCGTGCCCTCCCCGCGCGACGGCCTGGCAGACACCATGCCACGCGTGGTTGTACGCCGCTTCCAAATCGATCCAGTCAAGCCTCACGCCACGCGCCAACAGACGCCCCCTCACAGAGCGCAGGACGACCTCCTTCAACGCCTCATAGTTCGCGTCCACGAGAGCCTCCGCCCGCTGCCTCGGCGACTGGCGATCCACAGCCCAGCTGCTCATACCCATTCCCCTACCGTCGGCGAACGACGCTCAGCGCAGCCCATGAGCCGCACGAGCACCATCGCCGCCAGACCCTCGCCGAACCTCTCCCCCGTCCGAACCTCACCGGCTAGGCAAACCCTGAGCACCCGAGGAGCAGATGAAAACACGACAAGAGTTCGGGGCATACCTAATCGTCGGTTCAGGGCCTCCGTTTCCCCCCCACCAACCGCACACGCTCGCGCCACAGATCCCGTGATCGCTCGCCCCGTACTCCGACCGTAGCCGCGGCCCCAACCCTCGTGCGAGCCCACCCACAGCACTACACCCGCCCCTATCGTGCGTCGGATGGCCGGCGCAGGCAAG
>JBEKYV010000059.1:0-11608 GCA_049510515.1 Solirubrobacteraceae bacterium
GCGACGGCGATCGAGGAGACGTGGTGCAAACACCCCACCTCCAGCGAGCGCGCCAGCTCCACGGCGTGAGTGGTCCCGCCGACGTTCACGGCGGTGTTGCGCTCGGGGGGCGCGGTCATGTCGTACACGGCCGCCAGGTGCACGAAGTGGTCGATCTTGCCACGCAGCTCGGTGATCTGCTCCCCGTCGAGACCGAGGAGCGGCCGGCGCAGGTCGCCGACGACGGGGACGATCCGTTTCGCCACGGGCTCCCCGGTGGTCGTGGACCAGCGGTCGATCAGGTCGTCGAGGCGGCCGGTCGAGCCCTCGCGCACGAGCACGTAGATCTTGCCGTTGCGGTTTCCCAGCAGGCGCTCCATGAGGTTGCGGCCGATGAAGCCGGTTGCGCCGGTGATGAAGTAGGTCATCGCTCAGCGAGCATAGAGGTGTCGCTGTACTTGGTGATCAGCTCGAGCTTCTCTTCCGCGACCACGGGGAAGTCCAGGGCTTCGCCGAGATCGTTGGAGATCTCGACCATCTTGTGGTCGCCGTAGTCGATGACGACGGTGCCCTGTGTTCCGGCTGGCCACTTGCCGGTCCCCTCCAACTTGTCGACCGCCTCCACAAAAGCGACGACGTCGATTTCTCCGATTGCCTGCTTGACGGTAGCCATTGCTCTCCCAGTCTAGGGTCTCAGGTAGGCGCTTGCAAGTCGTGGTGCAGCACCCGGGTGGTCAAGCGCCCATGCTGTCCGCACATTGACGACACGCTCGCTCTTCTCGCCGAGTCCTCGCACCGGCACCATCACCACACAGCTCACTCCGCTCGAAGCCTCGGGCTTGGGCCCGCCGTACTTGTGGGCCATGTTCAGCGAGTATCCGACCAGCTTCAGCCGCACCCCGGTTGCCTACGAGGCGCGGGGGAGCAGCTCACCGGTCCTCGGCGGCCAGGGGGTGCCGGGGCTCATCGGTGGGGGCTGGCTGGGATCATGCCAACCAAGGTATGCCGCGCTTGGGACGGTACGCTCGCTCGGGTGGCCGGCTTGCGGTGTGCATGGCCTGTGGCGTCTGCGGGCACGGATCCGATTCCACGCCCCCGACCCTAGGAGTTGACAACACCGTCCGAAGTGTCTATAGTGGCCTCGTCATGTGCCGCAGGCTTGGGCGCAGGGCGTTGGGTTTGAACATAGGACTTGGGTCTGGGCCGGGTGCCTTGTTGCCGGCCTTCGATGTACTGACAAGGGTCTGCTTGGGAGAGGGGCCGGGTCATTTCGGTGAGGGAGTTGGTTTTCGCGTGTCTTTGAGAGGGAACAACGTGCCAGGGGTCATCGCACCCCGCGTGGAGAGTGATGCTAGATGCGCCAGCATGGCGCTGTCGCATCTCTCTCTCTCTCTCTCTCTCTTCGGCTAGGGGGCTAAAGCCCGAGACGCCTCGCCGGGCGCGTTTGCGCCGTCTCGTTGGGTTGCCCGTAAGGGGTGGGTTTGCGGCGGGCCGGTTGGGGTCTCGCACGCGTGTGATGGTGGTTGCGCCCCTCGGCGCTTGGTCTTGTAATCGAGGGGTCGTCCCCTCTGTCTTGGAGGAGACGGTGTGATGAATGGTGCTCGTAAGCTGATCCTGGCAACGTTCTGTGCGACCGCTGGTGCTCTGATGTTCTCAAGTGCTCCGGCCGTGGCGTCCGGAGGCTGTCCCAATGAACAGCTGCGTGCGGAACAGCCCCACGCTCTGGTACTGCCAGACTGCCGCGCGTATGAGATGGTCTCGCCTGCCGATACGAACGGCAGCGACGCTACCGAACCAGGGTCCTCGGCGCGTGCTTCGGTGTCGGGCGGCGCGATCGTGTTCAAGTCCCTTGGAGGTTTCGCGGGAGCAGTGGGCGCCCCGATCACAAACGACTACCTTTCTCGACGTGGCCCGGGAGGCTGGTCGACGTTGTCGATCACACCGCCGCAGTATGCCGCCAAACTAGAGAGGTTTGATCCCTATGCGGCGATGGCATTCACACCGGAACTGTCAGCGGGGGTGGCGTACAGCGATGTTCCATTGACGGGCGAAGCCGTCGCGGGATCATTCGAGACTTACCTGGCCAATTTCGCCAGCGGCTCCGACCAGTTGATATCGAACGTCGCCGAAGAACAAGACGAACTATATGACTATGAAGACCCCTGGTCCTTTCCGGTGGACGGCGCGTCCACGGACCTCAGTCACGTGGTCTTCGGTTATGGCAATCTCAATGAGTGGGTAAATGGCCATGTGATCAAAGTGGGAGTCAACAACAATGGCGAACCCATGGATAGCGGTGCCGGGTCGGGGTTTCAGCAGAATGGAGGGTTGGAAGAAAACGAGAGGGTCGATGCATGGCATGCTGTCTCGTCAGATGGCTCCCGTGTCTTCTTCTCGAGTCCTCGCGGCCCTAGCACCCCCCCCGTAATAGATCCCATCGAAGATCGTTATCGTGCGTTGTATGTGCGTGAGAACGCCGCGCAGGAACAGAGCGCGCTTGGCGCAAAAGGCGAATGCACGGAGCCAGCGAAGGCGTGCACGGTGGAGGTCTCGGCGTCGGAGCGCACGCCCGAAGATCCCAATGCGCCTGAGCCGGCGCGGTTTTGGGGTGCGAGCGCCGATGGCTCGAAGGTGTTCTTCACTGATTGCGGTAAGTTGACTGACGATTCGACAGCTATCTCCAACAACGTAACTTGTACAAACTTCAATGGTGTTGCACCCGTGTCAGAAGGCAGTGATCTGTACGAGTACAATTTCGAAGCTCCCGAAGGTGAACGGCTCACGGACTTGGCTGTGGACGGCAACCCCACCGATATACTGGGTGCGGACGTGCAGGGTGTAGTGCAGATCTCAGAAGATGGGTCGTATGTGTATTTCGTTGCGGACGGTCGTCTCGCGGAAGGCGCGGTCGCGGGAGTCCCGAATCTCTATGCTTCTCATGAAGGTGGCGCGCCGGTGCTGATCGCCACGCTAGCCGAAGAAGATCAAAGTGACTGGGCGAACAGAGAAGGCTACGGTACCTTTGCGAGTCCGGTCACCAATACGGCTGCCGTGTCACCCGATGGGAAGCATCTGGCGTTCATCTCTGCTCTTAGTCTGACGGGATACGACAATGAGCAGGCCGAACCTGGTGAGTGCGAACAGCAGAGCGTCTTCAGTAAAAAGGAAGAAGCCGGTGAGTGTCGCGAGGTTTATCTCTATGACGCTGAAACGGATAGCCTCGAATGCGTGTCGTGCAACCCGAGCGGTGCACGACCGATCGGCCCATCGAGCCTCTCCACGGCGGAAGTCGGGTATCAAGAGTCCAAGCGGCGCAGTTTCTCCGAAGATGGCGCTCTGTTCTTCAATAGCGGGGATGCGCTTGTGCCTCACGACAGCAACGGCCGTCAGGATGTCTATGAGTACCTGGATGGTCATGTCTACTCGATCTCTGACGTAGCAGGTAATTATGAATCCTTCTTCTTGGACGCGAGCCCGAGCGGGAGCGATGTGTTCTTCGGGACCGCGGATCGGCTGGTCGCGGGGGATCCGCAGGGCAACAGCCGGATCGTGGTGTATGACGCGCGCGTCGATGGCGGTTTCCCAGAAGCGGTGAGTGTGTCCTCGTGTGACAACGGCGACTCGTGCAAGCCGCCGCCGACCCCCCAGCCGGGGATTTTCGGGGCGTCCGCGAGCGCGACCTTCTCCGGCGCGGGGAATGTCACACCGGCGCTCCTGCCGCCCGCGCCGACGAAGATCACGAAGAAGACGATTAAATGTAAGCAAGGCAGGCAGCTCCGACACGGCAAATGCGTGAAGCGGAAGGGAAAGAAGTCCAGAGAGGCCAAAGAGACCCGCAACGACCGGAGGAGTGGATCATGAGGACCCCTATGCGTTTGAAGCTGGTCCTGGTCGTTGGTGTCACGGTTGGGATGCTCGTGCTGGCCGGCCCGGCGATGGCGAGCTTTGGTCCGCAGCTGTTCGCGATCGCGGCCACCAACCAGAATGGCTCGCCCGACGTGCAGGCCGGGTCTCACCCCTATGCGGTTACGGCCACGTTCCTGTTGAATGGGGGCGTGCGCATCCCTGGTGTTACAAACAGGTATCTCGCGCAGGGCAATATCAAGGATGCGATCGTCGAATTGCCTCCGGGGTTCGTGGGCAACCCAAACGCGACACCTAAATGCAACCAGCAGGCATTCCTAAAAGATTTGGTGTACCACAACGGTGGGTGTCCGAACGATACGGCGGTGGGAGTGGCGACCGCCTACGTGGAGAGCAACACGAAGACCGATTATTTCGTTCGTGGCGATCAACCGGTATACAACATGGACCCCCCTGTAGGTGTTGCCGCTGAGTTCGCGTTTGTCGCGAAGGAAACGGAGCCTGTCTATCTATACGTGTCGGTGCGTTCCGGCGGGGACTATGGGTTGACGGTCAGCTCGCCGAATCTCACCCAGTCGGTGGCGGTGCTCGGGAGCAAGGTTACGATATGGGGTGTGCCCGCGGCTCCAAGCCACGACGGTCGGCGTGGGGAATGCCTCGGCGTCGCCGAAGAACCTTTCGAAGAAGGCGAACCGACGGGTGGGGGGGTGACTGGTTTTACGGGGGAAGAAGCCGAACAGGAAAGCTCGTTTTTGGGGTCTACTGTTCCGGGGTGTTCTGTGAATATCCCGGAAGTGCCGTTGTTGACGAATCCGACGTCGTGTGGTGTGTCGCGTATGGCGACGCTCCGGGTGGATTCGTGGGAGGAACCGGAGGTGTTTGACACGATGACGGCGTCGATGCCGGAACTGACGGGGTGCGAAAAGCTTGATTTCAGCCCGACGATCACCGCGTCCCCTGATGGGACGGGCGGGAGCACCCCGACGGGGTTGAGCGTTGATCTGCATGTGCCGCAGGAATCGACGGAAAACCCTGTTGGGTTGGCGGAGGCTGACGTGAAGAACGCGACTGTCGCGCTGCCCGAAGGGGTGCAGGTCAGCCCGGCGGCAGCGGATGGGCTGCAGGCGTGCACTCCGGCAGAGATCGGGCTGCATACCGCGCAAAAGCCGACGTGCCCGGAAGCATCGAAGGTTGCCAACATCGAAGCTAAGACGCCGCTGTTGCCGGAACCGCTGACGGGTGCCGTGTATCTCGCGACACAGGACGAAAACCCGTTCGGGTCGTTGATCGCCCTGTATGTCGTAGCGGAAGACCCGGTGGCGGGTGTGCTGATCAAGGTCGCGGGGCAGGTGTCGCTGAACCCAATCACGGGGCAGCTGGTGACGACGTTCCCAAACACGCCGCAGCTGCCCTACAGCGACTTCAAGCTCGACTTCTTCGGCACCGACCGAGCGCCGTTGAGCACCCCGGCGTTGTGTGGGACGTATACGACGGAAGCGTCGCTTGAACCATGGTCTGGCACACCGGCGATGAAGCCATCCTCGAAGTTCCAGATCACCAGTGGCCCGAACGGCGCGCCGTGCTCGAGCCCCCGTCCGTTCCAGCCGGGGTTCGAGGCTGGCACGACGAACATCCAGGCCGGCGCGTACAGCACGCTGACGATGACAATGACCCGCCCGGATGCCGATGAGACCCTCGGGAAACTGGATGTGGTGTTCCCGCCGGGGATCTCCGCTGGGTTGCAGAACGTGAAGCTGTGTGAGGAACCGCAGGCCGCCTCAGGGGAATGCCCGGCGGCGAGCCAGATCGGGCAGGTGACCGCGAGCGCCGGTCTCGGCAATGATCCCTACAGCGTCGAAGACGGCAAGGCGTACATCACCGGCCCGTACGAGGGCGCCCCATTCGGCGTGGACGTCGTCGTCCCGGCGGTCGCCGGCCCGTTCAACCTGGGGACCGAGGTGGTCCGCTCGAAGGTCGAGGTGGACCCGACGACCGCGCAGCTGACGGTAGTCAGCGACCCGTTCCCGACGATCCTGGACGGGATCCCGTTGCAGTTGCAGCACATCAACGTGACGGTCAACCGGCCGGGGTTTGTGTTCAACCCGACCAGCTGCGAACCGATGAAGCTCACCGGCCAGCTTGAAAGCTCAGAAGGCTCAACCGCGAACGTCAGCTCGCCGTTCCAGGTCACCAACTGCGGTTCGCTGTCGTTCAAGCCGGAATTCCAGGTGTCCACCGAAGCGAAGACGTCGAGGACTGAAGGCGCGACGCTGCACGTCAAGCTGACGCTTCCCTCCGGCGCGCAGGGCACGAAAGCGAACGTCAAAGAGGTCAAGGTCTCGCTGCCCAAACAGCTGCCCTCGCCGTTGAAAACGCTGCAGAAGGCGTGCACGGAAAAGGTGTTCGCTGAAAACCCGTCCAACTGTCCGGTCGCCTCGCGCGTCGGCGAAGCGCACGTGACTACGCCAGTCCTGGAAGGTGGCCTGAAGGGCCCGGCGTACTTCGTGAGCCATGGTGGCGCGAAGTACCCGGAACTGATCATGGTCCTTACCGGCGAGGACGGCGTCACGGTGCAGGTGCACGGGGAAACGTTCATCAGCAAACAGGGCATCACGACCGCGACGTTCGCCACGGTGCCGGACGTGCCGTTTGCGACGTTCGAACTGGAACTGCCGAAACGGGAATACCCCGCGCTGAGTGCGAACGGGAACCTGTGTCAGGCGCAGGCGGCCGGAAAGCTGCTGATGCCGACCGAAATGATCGGGCAGAACGGCGACAAGATCAACCAGAACACGAAGATCTCGGTGACGGGCTGCCCGAAAGTCAAGAAGGTGACGCACAAGAAGAAGGGGAAGCACGCTCATGTCAAGCGCAACCGCACCAGCAAGAAGAAGGGCTGAAGGCGCAGCCGGCAGAGGCCCGGTGGCCGCGGTGGCCTCCCGTGCTCGTGGCGGTGGCCCCCGTGGCGTCGACCGCCGCCCGGCCCACACCAACGTGGACCGGGGCGGTGGCCGCGGTGGCGTCGCGGAGATCCAGCGCGCCAGGATGATCACGGCGCTGGTGGAGGTCGCAGGCGAGCGCGGCGTGGGCAGCGTGACGGTCGCGCACATCGTCGCGCGGTCGGGTGTCTCACGCAGAACGTTCTACGAACTGTTCGACGACAGGGAGGACTGCTTCCTTGCGGCGTTCGACCAGGCGGTCGAGCGCGGCGCGAAGCGGGTAGTCCCGGCCTTCCGGGCGCCGGGCGCGTGGCGGGAGCGGACGCGGGCCGGCCTGGGCGCGCTGCTGGAGTACCTGGACGACGAGCCGGGTATGGGCGCGCTGTGCATCGTTGACGCGCTCGGCGCGGGACCGGTCGCGCTGGAGCGCCGCAGACAGGTGGTGGCCGCGCTGATCGACGCCGTCCACGAGGGCCGTGAGGAGGCAAGGGCCGGCGCGAAGCCGACGCGCCTCACCGCAGAGGGTGTGGTGGGCGCGGTGCTGGGTGTGTTGCACGCGCGGCTGGAGGGCCACGACGCCCACCCCAACGGCGCTCGCGAAACCAGCATGAGGACGGTCGCCCCCCGGGCAGGCGCTGCCCAGCCGATGACGAGCCTGCTCGGCCCGCTGATGGGAATGATCGTGCTGCCCTACCAGGGCCAGGCCGCCGCCGCACGCGAGACCGCCAAGCCGGCACCGAGGCGCAAACGCCCGGCACCCCCACCCGGCGACCCCCTCCGCGAGCTCGACATGCGCCTCACCTACCGCACGGTCAGGGTGCTCCTGGCGATCGCCGAGCTGAGCAACAACCGGGGACAAGGCCCCAGCAACCGCCGCGTCTCCGAAGCGGCCGACGTCGCGGACCAAGGCCAGATCTCAAAGCTCCTCGCTCGCCTGCAGCACCTCGGCCTGATCGAGAACGCCGGCGCCGGCCCCGCGCGGGGAGAGCCAAATGTCTGGCGGCTCACGCAGAAGGGCCAGGAGATCGAGCGCACGATCCGCAGGCAGGCCACATCGGCGTAAGCCGCCGGGACTCGACCGAAGTGTGACCGGAATGTGCCAAGTTAGTGCACACACTGTTACAGTTCCCGTATGGCCCTTGATGTGGGCCCCCATACATGCGAGGGTGCCTATGGTGAAACGAACGACGATCAATCTGGACATCGAGCTGGTTGCCCAGGCACGCGAGGTGCTGGAGGCCGGTAACACCACGGAGACCGTGCACGCCGCCTTGCGCGATGTGGTGCGTCGCGACCGCCTGCGGCGGCTGTCGGAACGGGAATGGGACTTCACATTGGAGGATCTCAAGGAGATGCGGCGCTCGCGTGTGGAAACGAGGCCGTGGGGCAACTTGGACGCCGATTTCAGCGATCTCGGAACCCATGGCCGGGGCGCCCCGCCGGCCGACGATCCAGTGCTAAAGAAGTCCAAGAAGGCTGCGTAGGAGCAGATGCAGCTCGCGGACACAAGCGCCTGGCAGGTCGCCAGACGCGCCGGAGAGGCTGGTGTGGAGTTCAAAGTTCGGGTGGGGAACGGCCTCATCGGAACCTGTTCGATGGTCATGTTGGAGCTCTTTGCCAGCGCCCGCAACGGTTCGGACTTCGACCGCATGCAGGAGGAGTTCGACGCGCTGCGCCTCTATCAGATCGGTCAATCGCAGTGGGGCCGCGCGATCCAGGTCTACCGCGAGCTGGCGCATCAGGGAGGCGCCCACCAGCGCAGCGTGGGACACGAGGACCTGCTGATCGCTGCCGCCGCGGAGTCGGCCGGCGTGGAGCTGCTGCACTACGACGAGGACTTCGACCGCATCGCCGCGATCACCGGTCAGCCCACGCGCTGGATCGTGCCAAAAGGCAGCCTGTAGCACGGAGCCATCGGGCCGGCCCCTAACTTAAACCCCAGCCCCAGCCCCCCCTCTTCCCTCCCCTCCAGCGAATCGGGCCGCCCCGCGGATCGCATCCTCGAACACGTCGGGACCGGCGCGGGACTCCAAAGCAAGCCCGTCCGCAAGCGGCATCCCCAGCCCGTGGATCGCGGCGGAGCGGTCGGCGAGCATCGTGCGCTGGGGAAACCGGGCGAGCCCCTCGGCCAGCTCCAGCGCGCGCTCGAGGTGAGCACCGGGCGCGACCACCTCGGTGAGGAGCCCGATCGACAGGGCCTCGGAGGCGTCCATGATGCGCCCCGTGAGGATCATGTCGAGCGCCCTGCCGAGGCCGACGATGCGCGGCAGGCGCTGAGTGCCGCCGTCGATCAGCGGCACCCCCCAACGCCGCTCGGGGAAGCCGAGGCGCGAGTCGGCGGTCGCAATCCGCAGGTCGCACCACAGCGCCAGCTCCAACCCGCCCGCGAGCGCGAAGCCGGAGATCGCGGCGATCGTCGGCTTCAGCGGCGTCAGACGGGTGAACCCCATCGGCCCCTCGGGCGCGGTGAGGCGCCCGCCGAAGGACTCGATCGCCTTCAGGTCGGCGCCGGCGCAGAAGGAGACACCGCCGGCGCCGGTGAGCACCAAGACGCGAGCCTCATCGTCGGCTTCAAACTGCAGGTAGGCCTCGTGCAGGGCGACGGCGGTGGGGCCGTCGACGGCGTTGCGCCGCTCCTGGCGGTCGATGCTCAGCAGCGCCGCGGAGCCGCGGCGCTCGTAGAGGACGGGCGCGGGGCTCGTGCCGTCGCCCCCGATCGGTTCAGCGCCGTCGCCCATCCGCGCGCAGGTGCTCCCGCGGCGCCCTACCAGCCGCCGCTGAAGCGATCGCCGTTGGCGTGCGGGCGGGCGGCGGCGACGCGCGCGTCTTTGCGCTTTTCGAGATGTTTCTGCAGCAGGCTGGCGAGCAGGATGAAGGTCGGGAAGAAGATGACGAGGATGAACCCGGCCACGGTCACGACCTTGTCGTCGGTCGCCCCATAGAAGCCGCGCCCGTTGTTGGCCGCGAGCGCCGCGGGGGCGGCGAGCAGCAGCAGGGCGAGGCCGGTGGGGAGGCTCCAGAGCAGGCGGCGCATGAGGGTGGGAATGGTACCGGAGCGCTCGGCTGGGCGGCTACGTGCCGGCGAGGTCGCCGGTTGCAGGCGCCTGTTTGACCATCATCACGCTGAGCGCGATGATCCAGATCACCCCGGGCACGCCGCCGATCACGTCCAGGCCACCGCCGAATTGGGTGAATGAGCCGTGCGCGAACAGTGGGATTGCGCTCAGCAGGAGCACCAGCGCGCTCGCTGCTCCCGCCTGGGTGAGCCAGCGGGGGAGAAGCTCGGCTCGACGCGCGGTGGAGGAGACGGCGAGGATGAGCACGGCGAGCGGGAACTTCGTCAGCTCGATGGCGGCGTTGCCGGCGTCGGTGAGCGCCCGGACCGCCGACAGGCCGCCCTGGCCGGCAACCCTGTAGGCGGCGCCGTAGTAGAGGAGCATCCCCAGCACCCCGAGTCCAATCGCGAACAGTCCCCCGGCGAAGGCCGCATTTGCATGCTGGGCGTCGCGCCCACCGGTGGCTTGCGCCAGCCACGCTTGTAGGGTGGAGAAGAACCAGATGCCGAGCATCACCGCGAGTCCGGCGAGATACATCCCGCCCAGGATCCTGCCGTGGCTGCGGATCAGGATCGACGCGACTTCCGCGGAGGTGTCACTCGCCTTCGGCGGCGCACCAAGGTCAAAGAGCGCGACGTTGAAGGCCACGACGAAAAGCGCTCCGCTGGCTGCTCCGAGTCGTGTATATGGCGGACTGGTCATGTTCTGCCTTCCGATCGAGAGCGCATCTTCATGAGCGTTCGTTGGCGGCCAGGTGTGTCGCCGCCACCGTCCAGGCGTGAGCGGCGACGAATCGCTCAGCGGGCCAGCTCGTCGCCACGAGCTTGCCGGCGCCCCGGTACCTGCGCATGATCGCGACGTGCACGGGCCAGCCCACAAAGCGGCGCAGGCTCTCTTCGTCCTGCCAGACGGACACCGCTCCCGATCTCTTCGCGAGGGGCTGACCCCACAGCCACATGCCTACCGCGCCGTGCAGCTTGGGCCACTCGCGACGCAGGCGCATGGCGGCCAGGTAGGCCCCGGGCAGGTCTCGCGCCTTGGTGAGCCGAAAGTCGGTCACGCTGATCAACACGGGAGCGTCGGTCCCGGCGGCTGGACCCGAGACCCACGGCGCCCGCAACAAAGTGTTTCCCATACGTCTGTATTGAAGCAGATATGATCGTATGGCATAATCTACGTGCGTAATGGACGTGCCGCTCTCAGATTTGACGACGTTCGCCCGCATCCGCAACGCAGCCCTGGCGGGCTTCGCCGGGAACGGGGTCGCTGGAACGTCGATTCGCGATGTCGCACAGGCGGCGGGGGTATCGCCCGGACTGGTGCAGCACCACTTCCCCACCAAGGCCGCGCTCGCGCAGGCGGTCAACGACCACGTGGCCGCGATCGCCGTCGCGGCGTTCGAGGAGGTGCCCGCCGCAAGCTCCGCAACGGATGCCGCGGAGGAACTCGGCCGCCGCGTCACCGCGCTGATCCGCGACCATCCCGACGCCCTGCGCTACGTGGCGCGGGCAAGCATCGAAGCGGATCCTGGCGCGCTCGAGCTCTTTGACGCCCTCGTGAGCATCGCCGAGACGCAGTGGGAGCAGCTGGCCAGAGACGGCTTGTTGCGCCCAGACGTGGACCATCAGTGGACCGCACTGAACACGATCGTCTTCAACCTCGGGCCGCTGATGTTCCAAGCCGCGCTGGAGCGCCATCTACCCGACCCCTTCCTCAGCCCCGAAGGGCTCGAGCGCTGGCAGCGTGCCGGCACCAAGCTCTTCAGGCACG
>JBEKYV010000006.1:0-20972 GCA_049510515.1 Solirubrobacteraceae bacterium
GTGCGGGCCAGGTCCGCGCGCTGTCCGGCGAGCCCGTGATCGATCAGCCATCCGTTCAACTGCTCGTTGGCGCAGTCGAAGCCTGTGAGGTCGTGCTCGGCGGCGAGCAGGACCAGCCGCGGATCGCTCACTCGCCGGCGATGCGCGGCAGCCGGAACAGCTCCGTCAACGCCGGGGCGCGCTCCGCGGGCGCTTCGAGCGCCTCGGCGAACCGCTCGAAGGCGTGGTCGCTCATCACGAGATGGCGACGCTCGTCGAGCAGCTCACGGGCACGCTCCTGGGCTGCGCTGAGCAGGAACGCCGTGAGCGTCTCTCCAGCCAGCATGGCTGCCTCACGGATGATCGCGTCCTGCTCGTCGGTCACACGAACATCAATGCGGCGAGAGCGTGTCGTAGTGGAAGTCATTGGTAACGCGGGTCGCTGTCCTGACAGTGTACACACCTGGGCGGCGGACCGCTGTGCTGCGGGAGGAGCAACACGCAGACAGACCTTGCGTGGAGCCAGCTCCGAGCCTCAATCCTCTGCGCACGCGCCTTCAGCCAGCTGCTGCTCGACGAGCGTGGAGAAGCCGCCATCCGCGACATACTGAAGCTCAACGAGCATCTTCCGCTTCACTGCCGCCCGGGTGCGGGGCCTCGTGCCCAGCGACGGGCGTAGCTGGTGGCCGGCAGCGTCATCCCAGTGGCCACGCCGGCCTTCGTCCTCGCCGCGGCTCATACTGCAATCGCTTGAGCGAGGAGCGCACATTCGAGATTCGTGTCCCCGATGGCCGGGTCTTCGTCCGCTACAGGGGACGACCGGACGACCTCAAATTCTCCGTGATGCTCCAGACGCAGACCGCCGAGGGTTGGCGGACGGCCTGCCTGATCGACAACGCGGAGGGCAAGGGCACCCATATACATCGTTACGAAGGGACACATAAGCTCCCGGGAGAACCGTTCCACCACGGCACGGCACGCGAGGGCGTCCCCGCCGCGCGTGATTTTCTTCGCGAGCACGCCCGCGATATCCTCGAAGTATGGCGAAACGACCACTAGGCGCTGCCTCCGAGCAAGCGCTCGCTGCGATGGGGGCCGAGATGCTCTCGGAGGCCCACCGTTGGCCTGACGGAGCTGTTGTCATCCCAAGCGATCTGCCGGAGTTCGGAGGGGCGGTGGCCGACGCGGTCGAGGGCAGGGCGCCGTTTGTGCTCGTGTTTCCCGACGGCCAGGAGATCATGTTCCTTCCCGCCCCGCGGGCCACCGGCGATATCGACCTCTCCTCGACACTCGATGCCCTCCGCAAGCTCGGCCCTCTGACTTCGTCTCGCGTGTCGGTCGATCTCCAGGCATACGGCGTGTCGGTGGCAGCTACGAGCGCGCTCTACGAGCCCCCGGTGGCGGCATAGCGTTTGGGGCGTTTCACGGCTTGCTGGTGTAGCCCATCAGCGGTGCGTAGCCGGCCGGCAGGACGGTGTTGTCGGCTCCAGAGTCGATCAAGCCGGGGATCATCCTACCGTGGCCGTCGAGGCCCGTCACGTGCAGGAACAGATAGGGACGGGCTGCGCCGAACCCAAGCTCGCTGTAAGGGATGAGCAGCGTGTCCGGCATCGCCGAGACGGCTTCTACAGGATGTAGACGCCCTTGGTCCGGTCAGGGACCGGCATGAGCATGTCGTCTGCGTAGACCTCGGGCTTGTCGCGCAACTCGACAGCGTCAAGTGCGCTTGCCACCACTTTGCCGTCCCGGATGGCAACCCAGCTCCCCGCGTAGGGCGTCAAATCCTCACGGATCACAAGGTCTGCCTGATGGGTCACAGCCATGCGGGCCTCTTCTGTGTTGATGACGCGGGCGACTGGTGGATGACGCTCATGGGAATCAGTCTAGCCGGCCGCAACAAGACCGTGACCGAATGGGCGCCGCGCGGCGCCGGGTGCTCCACATGGTGCCACCTCCTCCCGGCGTACTCGTCGGCGAAGACAGTCAGTCTACGCGGCGGAGCTTGGCCACCGGTACGAAGATGATCCGCTCCACGGAATGTGGCGCCACCAGGTGCCCGACAGGCGCGTTGGATCGACATCCAACAGTTTATATGGCGCCCGAGGCTTCCAGGCCGGCGAGCACCCGCGAGACACGCCGGTAGTCGCCGGCGGCGATGACATCGATCGGCTTGTCATCGTCGAGCAGCGGGATGCACTCTGGTTGTTGTGGTTGAGATGCACACGGACGCTGGTACTGTGGTGACTGCTTATGCGATGCGGCGTATGCCGGATGTGTGGAGGCAGCTATGAAGATTGGTGACTACGACTTCGAGCCGGTGACTTACATCCCCGAGATCGATCATCTTCGGGCCGGTGGCGGCCAGATTGGCGACACCGAGGACCCCAGGCATGTTCTTCTACGGCGAGAGCGGCGGTGAGCCGGTGGGCATCGAGCTCTTTGGGCCTCGCCATCAGCTTGAAAGTGAGGGCACGATCACGGTTGTCCTTCCCTCCGGCGAGCGCGTGCGTGTGCCCGAAGCGGAGCGGCTCGTGCAGGAGACGCTGGCCGCTGAAGCGGCCTGAGCAATCTCCGTCGGACGGCTGCGCAGCCACGTGGAGGTTGTATGTCAGCGCGCTGGTGGGTAGGCATTGGGGGCGTCCGCGCGCGGGTTGGGTGTAACTGCCGCCGGGGCGCGGGGCCTCGTGCCCCGCGACGGGCGTTGGGTGCGTAGGGCGGTCGTCCCAGTCTCATGTCCCACAGCTCGCAACCCCAATGCCCCCCTCGTTCTGCGTCGGTGCCGGCTCTGGTGGGGATGTGTTGATCTCAACGCGCCCGACCAGCGGTGAGGGAGCGTGGAGGGCCGAGCACATCGACAACGCGACGCCCGCCGCAGGCTTCATCGGCGACTTCTGGCGCCCTGCGAAGTAGAAACCCTCGCCGAGAGCCAGCATGAAGCGCTCGATGTCCGCCAGCAGCGCCGCTTCCAGGTCGCGCTCCTTCGCGCCCTCGGCGAGCTGCACGAAATCCAAAACTACTGGTCGTCGAGCTTCTGCACCAGCTCAACGATGTGCCACCACGGAAGGTCTTGCACACCGTGTGCGAGATCTTCCTGCTCTGGCCAAGCCACGGCAAAAGACCGCATACGCGCGAGGTTCGCGGGCGAGAATCCGGTGGCTCCAGGGAAAGCCGCCCGCAGATCGGCCGACAGTCGCTGTACAACCCCGGCGTCCGCCGGCCCCGCTCCGGACCGGCCTCGGCTGGCGGCGCTCGATCTCCTTGCCGATCTGCCAGTACACCTCGATCAACTCGGCGTTGATCGCCCTCGCGGCCCGCGCCTGCGCGCTGCGGATGCGGCCCTTGATGTCCTCGAGGAACTCCTCGTAGCTCTGGGTAGCAAGCTCAAGCGCATCGGCAGACGATGTGGCGGGGAAGTCAGACATTCGTCTTCAGAGAGTAGCGAGCGGATGCGACGCATCTCTGCGCTTCGTCTGCACCCACACCTCAGCTTCAGTGGCAGCCCGCAGAAGGCGCGCTCTCCCGGGCACCCGGCTCTCCCGCCGCGCCCAGCTCGACCAGGGATGAGTTAATGTGCGGGGATGAGCGAGGTCAACGGCGGCACGAGAGGCCCGGTGTGCGTCCTCGGCTTCGGCCGCAGCGGGACGTCGTTGACGATGCGGCTTCTGCATCTCCTCGGGGTGGACATCGGACCCCAGGAGGATCTCTTGGCGCCGGGGGAAGCGGATAACCCCCGTGGCTACTGGGAGCCGGGATGGATGGTGGCGCTCAACGACGAGATCTTGGCGAAGCTCGGGACCGTCTGGTGGCGCCCGCTGCCGGTCGCGCCTGGCTGGGAGAGGTCCGCGGATTTCGATGAGCTGCGCGAGCGCGCGAGCGGCCTGTTGGAGGAGAAGTTCGGCGCGGCCCCGCTGTGGGGGTGGAAGGATCCGCGCACCACGCTGACGTTGCCTTTCTGGAAGGAGTTGGTGCCGGACGCGAGGTACGTGATCTGCTTGCGCAACCCCGCGGACGCGATCTCCTCGATTCAGCGCCGCCCCGACCCGGAGCTGTCGATCGGAGCGTGGGGGGATCTGTGGCTGGAGTACACCGCTCGGGCGCTCAGGGAGACCCAGGGCTGCCCGCGAACGCTGGTGTTCTACGAAGACTCTTCCATGATCCTCAGCGGCAGCTCGCGGCGATGGCGTCGTCGCTGGGCCTCCAGGCACCCTGCCAGAACGGCGCGCGGCAGCGACTGCTCGAGGAGGTCGAGCAGGGGTGTGGGTATTGGGGGGCGTCCGCGCGCGGTGTTGGTGTAACTGCCGTCTGGGCGCGGGGCCTCGTGCCCCGCGACGGGCGTTGGTTTTCGTAGGGTGGTCGTCCTCAATTTCCCACGGCTCAGGTACACGACCCGCGCGCCGCCGTGTGATTTAGACTTGCGCGCTAACTCATGCGGGGAGACGAGCGCACATATCAGCCCGGCTCCGGTGATCGCCGGATGTCCCCCCCGAAGTGCTTCCTGCATGTGCCCAAGAGCGGGGGTTCGAGCGTGCACGCCGCGCTGGAGCTGGCGCTGGCACCGGGCTCGCTCGCTCCCCGTCGCTTCGACAGCGCGTTCTCCGGGACCGCCGCCGACGTAGCCCGCCTGCGCCAGGAGGCGCGCGATTTGATCGCGTTCGAGCCCCACGAGGTGCGCGAGCTGGGCGGGTATCGGGCGGTGAGTGGGCATTTCGCGCTGGACACGCTGCTCCAGATCACTGACGCCGCGTCGGTGGCGACGGTGTTGCGCGAGCCGAGGGCGCGGCTGTTGTCGCTCTATTTGTACTGGCGTGTGCCGGGCATCGGTGATTCGTGGGCTCCGCACAAGACGCCGGAGCACGCCCACCGCCCGCTGCGGGAGTTTCTGGCCGAGCCGAAGTTGGCGCCGATGATCGACAACCAGGTGTGCCGGATACTCCTGCACGGGGACACCCGCCTGCGTGCGCCGGGCTTTGTGGACCCGGCGGATGTCGAGACGCTCGCGGCGGACGCCATCGAGCGTCTCGACGAGCTGGGCTTCGTCGGTGTGTTGGAGCTTGGCGAGGCGGTGTGGGACGGTTTGGGGGGGATGTTCGATGTGACGCTCAAACCAAACGCGGTGAACGCCATCGAGGACCACGGCGCCCTGATCCCGATCGGGCCGAACGAAAGGCTGATGACAGCCGAGGCGCTGGAGCTGCTGGAGCGGCGCAACGCAGCCGACTTGCTGGTCTACGATCATGCGCTGGCTCGAGCGGGTCTCGACGTGCGCGAACGACGATTGCTCGCGGATGGTGCCTTCGCGAGTCAGCTGGTGAAGCTGGGCGATCTCATCGGCCGCTCGGCGGCGCAGGCCGCGGAGCGGGTCGAGCAGGTGGAGGCGCTGCGAGGCGAGGCCGAAGGGGAGCGTGGGCGATGGCAGGCGGCTGTCGCCCAGCACGAGCAGGAGGTGCAGGAATGTCAAGGGCGGATACGGGACCTCGAAGCCGATGTGGCTCGCCACGAGGAAACCGTCGAAAGGCTGCAGCGGTGGCTGGCCGCGGTGCACGCATCGGCCAGCTGGAAGCTCACAACGCCGCTGCGCGCGGCCAAGCGGGTGGCGGGGCGCGTGCAACCCGCGCTGCGCACCGACTCATCCGAGTCGTTGCTCGGGGGATTGTCGGTCAACCAGGTTTGGTGGTTTGCGCTGGCGCTCTGCGCCGTGATCGCCGCCACCGATGCGATCCTCAGCCATGTTGTTCTTATCATGGTTCTCACGGTTGGGCCGCTGTGTGGTGCTCTGACGGGACGCTGGATGCGAACGGCCAGCGTGGGAGTGTGGGCGCTCATGCTCGCGGTTCCACTGGGCCTTGCCGACAGCGTGTGGGATACCCTCACCCAATTAGTCGACGTCGGCACCATCACGGTGGTGGCGCTGTTGAGCACATTGGCGGCGACCCTCATCGAGCGGCATGCGCCGCGCGTGGGGTGAGCGACGACTTGTCTATCTGCGTCGCCTTATCCAAAGCGAACCAGCTCCCTGATCTGTATAGCGCTGTAGATCGGGAAAGGCTGCCTTGACATCCTCGGGATGTTTATAGAGCATGTACAGCGCGCCCCATAAGATCTCAAACACATCGTTAAACATCAAGAATGATTGAGCCAGATAAGTCTCATTCCACCCCCAGCCCTCTAGAACCCACGATTCCGGGTACTCCCCTGGAAGGTAGATGTCGTGGATATGCACGACTACGCCTGGAGCCAACCTAGGCAGGATCTCATGGAACATCCATGTCACATCGCCCCCAGTCTTGACAGTATGCGAGGTATCTATAAAAAGGATGTCATTCTCCGTCAGGTGCTCAAAGTAATCGAGAGGAACATCCTGGATTTTCTGTATCAAAACTTCCTTGACACCCGCAACGCCATCGGTAAGGAACGGTCGAGGGTATGGCTCAATGCATGTTAGGTGCATTTGTGAGCCAAACGCTTCTCTATTGACACGGGCGCTGACCAGCGTGGAGTATCCGCACCCAATTTCAATCATACGCGCTGGGCGATAATGACGAATCATATCTTCGAGAATCCAGGCATCTAGCGGCGGGTACATCCCGTTATAAGCAAAATACTCGGTGTCATTCTCTGTAGCGTCGAACGGGAACTCAAAATGTGATTGTTGCGCGAACACGTCGCGACAAAGCGATAGCTGTGCAGACGCTCGCCAGTCAATCCCGACCGTCGCTCGCGGGACCGTCGGCCACAGCTGCTCTTTCCGTGCCGCAAGCTCGCGTGTATCGTACATGGGCGAGTAGTACTCGCCGTCCCCGAAACGAACTACTGGTCCCCCAGATGGTGGATCTTCGCCCATCATCATAGTATACACGAGCGCACAAAAGCCAATCCTCGAAGATGCTAGGATGCCGTTGGCTGACAGCCGTCCTTGAGCAATCGATACCATCTGGCCTCAACCAACCCCTGCAGCCAAGTTTATGGACCCTCACGCGACAGGAGACGAGACTCCTCAAACACGCTATTCCGACGCTCTAGAAGCGTTTATTGCGGAGACACCCCTCGAGCGAGGACCAATCGCCGCGTTCGTCGCAGTTGCGGCAGCCAGCCTTCCGCCGGGTAGCAGGGTGGCTGACGTTGGAGCCGGCTCTGCTCCATTTCGTGAGCTTTTTAGTCACACTGAATATTTAACAGTAGACAGGCCGGAGTCTCTTCACGGAGACGCATCTGACTTCGATATCGCTGCCTCCGCGGAACACGTCCCGCTTGGTGACGGAGATCTGGATGCGATTATCTGCACTCAAGTCCTCGAGCATGTGTCCGAGCCGGCGGCTGCGCTAGCTGAGTTTTCCCGCCTACTCAAGGGAGGCGGGAAACTGTTTCTGACCGCGCCCCTGGTATGGGAGGAACACGAGAAGCCATTTGACTTCTTCCGTTACACGCGCTCAGGGCTCGAGCATTTACTGCAAGCGGCGGGCTTTGAGCACATCGAAATCTCGGGCCACACCGACTGCTTTACCACGCTCGCGCAGTTGCTGCGTAACGCTCGCTGGTCGGTAGGTGCCGACAGCGACCAATCAGATGAGCACCGGCGGGCCGCATTCGTCCGCCTTGAGCAGATGGCGGAGGACGTGCTCGACCTGGCTCCTTTGGATGCTCGACACACCCTTCCGCTTGGTTATGCGGTCACCGCTACTCGGCCGGCAAGACGGGAAGAGGCACCCCACAGCAATGGACGCACCAGCCGACGTGCCCCCGCCGACGACAAGGTTCCTATCTTGTATCTTGCGCCATGGGTGGATCTGGGTGGCTCGGACAAGGCCACCGTTGAGTGGTTCAAGCATATCGATCACTCGCGGTGGACACCATCTATCATTACGACGCAGCCATCTCCCAACCGCTGGCTTCCTGATGTAGAGCCTTATGCCGAGGAGGTTTGGTCTCTACCCGATTTGATGCCGGGCTCCGATTTTCCCACCTTTATCTTGGGCTTCATCGAGTCGCGCGGCATCAAGGTCGTTCACCTCATGAACTCTCGGCTAGGGTTTGATCTCTTGCCCGATATGCGGTGTCTGCCAGATCCACCCATTGTCGTGGTACAGCTACACGCTGAGGAGCAGGACCGTTCCGGGTACGTTCGCTATGTGGCGTCTCGCTACGGTGGTCTAGTTGACGCATTCTCGGTGGTCAGCGAGCAACTTGCCGATGCGATGACCGACTACAACGTCCCTCGCTCGCGTATGCACGTGATACCGCTGGGGGTCGACGGTGTCGGCGAGTTCAATCCAAAGCATGCTGAGCCTCTCGATCTAACCGATGGCGGAGTGCCGCGGATCCTATGGCCGGGGCGAATTGTGGCCCAGAAGGACCCGATGCTGACACTCGACGTGGTAGGCGCTCTGCATGCGCGCAATTTACGCTTTGCGCTCCACATCGTCGGAGAGGGGGATCTCAAGGAGGATATGCTCAAGCGGGCCAAGGCGATGGAGATCGACCACCTACTCCATTGGCACGTCCCATCTTATGAGATGCCGCGCTGGTATCGAAGTTGTGATCTGATGTTGATGACAAGTGTATTCGAGGGGATACCATACGTGATGTACGAGGCGCTGGCTATGGGATTGCCCGTCGTCGCTCCGGCGCTGGCAGGCAACGCAGAGCTCATGGGTGGAGGCGGCGGGCGATTGATCGATCCCCGCGATGATGTGGAGGCGTATGCGGATGCCGTGCAAGAATTGCTTTCAGGCGATCGTCTTCGGGATGAGATCGGAAAAGCGGCGAGGGAGAGGATGCTGAATGAGCGGCCATTATCAGCGATGGGGAGGCAGCACGATCAGCTTTACGAGTTTCTGCTCTCTCACAGATCTGTAAGCTCACAGACGACACCGCAGGCTGGCAGCAACTTTTTGCCACTGTCCGGCGACGAGCCAGCCCCCATTCGTCTGCCTAGAGATGAGCCGCGAGAGCGTAGCGTGGCTGTCATCGTGCCCTGTTACCAGCATGGGAAGTTCCTGCCGGATGCGCTCGCGTCGTTGTATGAGCAGACGCTGCAACCTACGAGGATAATCGTGGTGGATGACGCGTCGGCCGACCCCGAGACGATCGCGGTGCTCGATCATCTAGATCAAGATCCTCGCGTAACGGTCATACGGTTGCCTACAAATTCGGGACCTAGTGTGGCGCGTAATCGCGCCCTGGCGGAAGTAAATGAGAACTACGTATTGCCGCTCGACGCGGATGACATGATGCATCCACGTGCGATAGAGGAAATGGTCGATCAGTTGGAGGCAGCCCCTGATACGATAGGCTTTATTTACCCTAACGTGCGTCATTTTGGCAATCGAAACGATTTTTATCGGCCGCCGGCGTACAACTTGCACATGCTTCTACGTGACAATTTCTGCGCTGCGGCGTCAATGTTCGACAGCCGCGTTTTTGACGCCGGGATACGCTATTCAGAGGATATCGTATATGGCCACGAGGATTGGGATCTGATCTTGCAGCTTGCCGAGCGAGGTGTGCATGGAGATGTTGCACACGATGCTACCTTGCTATATCGCAAGCAGGGGTTCAGTCGGGTAGATGCAGTAGCTTATGGTCCTCGTTCATTTCATGATGATATTGCGCGTCGTTACCCTCGTCTTTTCCAGCGCGACAGGGACAGGATCAAGGCGCAGTGGTCGCCAACCTTGTCGCTGGTGCTCGCCGATGGTGCTGATGGTACAACCGAGCCGTGGCCAGAGTCACTGGCACAGGCGTTGGTTGCCCAGACGTGTATCGATTTTGAGGTACTTTGCGTCGGGCAACCAGCGCACTATTGTGACGATGTGCTGGAGAGTGGGGTTACGTATCGGGAATTGAGAACGGTGGAGGAGGCCGTGCATGCCGCCCGAGGGCGATTTGTCGTCGTTGGCGGCGCCAGGATCGCTCAAAGCCTCACGCGGAGCACATTTGTGGAGGAAATAGTTAGGCTGTTTTGGAGCAACGGGGAGCTTAAGCGTTGTGTAGTCGCGTCGTTGCCCGGGAGACGGGGCCCCCACTTGGGCCTGCTTACAGAGACTGACGCTTGCAAGGCTACGCCACAAGCGGCTGTGTGGCACCGCGAGTTGGATACCTCGTATGAAGTCAGCGTGGGCGACACGGCCTGTGTCGTAGAGGACGTCATCCTCCGATGGCAGGCCGACGGAAAAGTGACATGGAGGTCTGAGTGAAGATGGAGCTCCAATACGAAGCCTCAACGAATGAGGCCGAACGTCAGACGCAGCGTTGGACCGCATGGGAGGCTCCCAGCTTGCAAGGCCTGACGGATGGAAGCAAAAATATGCGCAGATGGGCATTTGCCGCAACGTGGACCCCGCCCGGCTGTCAGGCTCTGGTTCGGCACCGCGCGGTGGACGGACATCGGCGTATTGTCACGAACGATCGCGTTCCTCCCGACGGATTTGAAATCGAATACGATCTCGGCGTGCTTCATCGGTTCGCGCACCCCGGGACCCAAAGACTGATTGCGCGCGACCGCGACGGTGGTGAGTTGCCACAGTATTGTCGCACACGATTCGAGGGCGAGGTGGCTGACGAGTACACCGGGCTGGGCTACGTTGAGGAGGCGCCATTGCCCATGCTCGACGTTCTTGAGCTGCGGCGTGACAGTACGAGCGGCGAGAATATCCTTGTGGCGGGGGTGGATGATCCACTTTACGATAGGACGCTTCCTGTGGCCGCGTTGGGGTTTATCGAGAGCTATCCCATTCAGCCTCGTCGTCCGCCAGATATGCAGGTTGAATGGAATCTCGTGTCTCTTGTTCGGACCGCGGATCACGAGCGTTGGCGGCATCAATACTCGCTAGAGGATGATATCGCCGCGGGAACCGTCAGCCTGGGCGGGCTCTGGGGACGGCCCGGTGGCGGTTTTGTGCCGTTGTGCCGAGATAGTAAAGGCTTGCTCGTGTCCGGTCTCATCCCTCCGTACCGTGTGCGGCCATCCGTCCGGGCGCAGCTGGTCTGGGCGGGGGCGCCATTGAAATGGGCTGGCAGGCGCCCGCGCATGTGGGCTGCTAGAGCGACGGGCGGGCGTATACGAGCGGCGATGCTCGAGGCACGCCGGGACTCGCGGGATCGTATAACAGCGCGAACAGGCCACAAGGAGGATGGAACTGCACTTCTCGGCTATCTCCGTCGAGAGCCGTCGCCGGGCTGGAGTCCGTTGTTCTCTTCACGACACCCAGCCTTGAATGACCAGTACATCACTCGGTCCGAAGCGGAGGCTACAGATATGGGATACGTGGTCGAGGGCATACTCGGCTATACACTGGACAGGCTTGCTGACCGGTTGCGCGATGAGGATCTAGTTGAGATCAAGTGGGCATCGCACTTTGGGCAGCGTCGACGGTATATCGAGGGCCGGCGCCCTTGGCTGGCAAGTTGAGCCAGCGGAAATCGATCCTAATCGAGGATGCGAAAAATGGCGAAGTCGTTGCCGCCCATGCCGTCCATCGAGATACCGCGGCAGTCGAACAAATGGAAGACCAATTCATGCGTGGCCTGCAGCTGGCGATAAACTGGCCAGACTGAAGCCCATGAGGTATCGTCGAGCACCACACATCCGCCGACCTTTACTTTTGGCGCGTAAAGCTCGACATCACGTATCACCGAGGCTTGGTCGTGGTTGCCGTCGATATGCAGAAGGTCAATAGTGCCGCTTGGAAAAAGGTGCGCCGAATCCTCTGAGCGTGTGCGCATGACCCGGCACCAGCGCTCAATGCCATTGTCTGCGATGGCCTGGTTGATTTGAGCGTAGAGTCCGTCCCAATCGATCGCGTGGGGCCATGCCTTGAGGTCGAGGGGGGGGGATGCGTGTTCATCGTGCTGCTCAGCAGCCTGCGCTGAATAGGGATCGATGCCTATAACCTCACCGGCGCCTTGAGACTTTGCCGTCAGGGCAAGGGGCAGAAGCAGGCGTCCGCGGTAGACACCGATCTCGATTACGAGCTGCAGGCGCTGCGTGATGATCAGATCAGAAAGGACCAGCGCCTTCAGTGGGCTCGCGCCGCCTCCCGTATCGACAGGGATCGAATCGAGCAACTGTTTGATAGCGTCCCTCAGGCTAGGGGATACGGCGTCAATTTGCGGCACGGCATGAAATCCGTCGGTGGTGTGTGACATGGGTGAACGTAAAGGAGGAGCTGGATGTGGATGCAGGAGGGAATGCTGGACACAGGCATTCTACGAGATCGCAGAGACGGAAGTGACGACGGTCCTTTCTACAGGCCGGGTAGGGGTTGAGGCCATTTTACTCGAGAAAGTTGGCCTCCAACCAAGCGCGCCCATCGGCATCTTTGGGCGTCCAGTAGTATGTTGTGACAGTCCGATCAAGGAAAGCGAACTTCACGCCGGCTTCCCACATGCGCCTTGTGAGATTCCAGTCTCCCGGCTCGCCCGCAAATCGGGCGTTAAGATCCATCTCGAAAGCACGCAGACTTGCATGGTAAAGGGTACCTTGCAGACCGAACTGCCCCTCGACTGGGGGCCAGGCTCCGACGACATTGTCGACAAGACGGCGACTCGCGGCGTCACGCACGCGAAGCTTTCCATATACAAGCTCGGCGCCCGAAGTGCGGGCGTGATTTAGCAGTACGTCGATGTGATCGTCGTCCCACTCATCGTCATGGTCGAGGGGCGCTATCCATAAACCATTTGCCTCTTGTGTTCCACGGTTCATCGCTGGGATGCCCGCCACTCGCCATCTACTTGCAGGATCATCTGGGTAGGGTCCACGGAACGGCAAATTCAGAAACGATATGCGTGGATCGTCAATGGCACGCACCCGCTCGGCGGTGATCTCGGAGTCTGCGTCGCCGACGACAATGCACTCCCAATTCTCGTGGGTTTGTCGCTGAACAGATCGCAGCGCACGATCACAAAGCAGGTCGGGGTCCTGATAGGTGGCAATGCGCACACTGACGAGCGGATTGGCGTCGTCCCACGCCCGCGAGTAATCGGCCGTCTCACGAATCTGCCGTAGTTGAGCAGGCCAATCTTGCAAATGCTCGTAAACGCGCGCGGTAAGAGCCTGTACGTCAGTCAGTCGCCGTTCGACGTCATGCAAAGTCTGGTTCTGGCAGTCGGTGGCTTGCTGGAGGCGGGCGAACTTTCTGTCGAGCTCGGCGAGCTTCAGCTCGAGCGGCGAGTCGGCGGCGCTCATCGGCTGATCGTCCGTCGAGATTCCATGCTGCCGACGCCCGCCTATCCGATCCAGCACGCGAGTCGCGTACGCCAGGGCATGATTCTTGGCTTCATCGAAGGGCACACAGCAACGTTATCGCACGATCCGGCATCGGTAAGCGTGGCAGCAACTCGGCGGTCGCGGCATGGACTGCGCCGCCGCTTGGCGGATGGCACCGAAAGCTCTGAGAGCCCTTGTTCGCCTATCGGCTGGTGATGGTCCGAACGGCTGGGGGTTGCCGCTCAGGCTGCGCGCACAGCATCGACGCGATCCGATCGCGCTCAGCCGGGCTCAGATCGTTGGCCATCGGCAGGCACAGCAGGCGGGCGCACAGGCCCTCCGTCTGCGGCACGCCGCCGCGGCCAGTGGGTAGGTGTGAAAACGTAGGCATCGCATGAATGGGGTCATAGTAGGTCCGGACCTCGACCGCGTCTCGGCAGCGGGCGATGACATCCGTCCGGCCATCAGGGCTTGCGAACGCCACGGGCACAAACTGCCAGGTCGAGCGCTCGCATCCCTCCTGCCACGTTACCGGCAGCTCGGATCGGCGGCGGAGCTCGTGCGCGTGGTTTCGGCGATTCTGGAGAATGGCGTCGTATTCGTCCAGCACGGCCAGCGCTGCGGCGGCGTGCAACTCGCTCATCTTGCCGTTGAAACCCATTTCGAATCCGACTGTGCGATCGGCTGTGAAGCCGAAATTCACCGCCATCTTCACGCGCTCGTAAAGGGCGCGGGAGCGCGTGAAGACAGCTCCTCCCTCGCCGATCGCAAATGGCTTGGTGGCGTGGAAGGATACCACCTCCACGTCGCCCTGTGAGCCGACCGGCACCCCGTCGTCGGCGATGGCGCCGAATGCCGCGGCCGAATCGATCACCAGCGGGATGTTCTCGCGCCGGCATGCTCGTTCCCATCGCGTGCGGGTCTCGGCGGGGGGAGGAGTGCCAAACGTCGACACCGCCAACACTACCCCGACGCGGGTGTGGCTGTCACGGATCTCATCTTCCAGTAGCGCCGGGTCCAGGTGCCAGTGCGCGGAGTCGATATCCAGCAGTCGCGGGCGCATCCCCGCCCAGAGCGCTGCTTGGGCGGAGGCGACGAACGTAAACGATGGCAGCAGCGCAGTGGTGGCGCCCGCACCGCGCCGGCCCCCGTGGCCGACGGCCGCGATGGCAGCCATCAGGCCGATCGTGCCGTTGGCGACCGGGACGCAGTGGGCATGCGCGATCTCGGCTAAACGTTCGCTCAGCAGGCGCCAGCACGGACCCTCGTTGCTGAACCAGCGTGCCTGACGGGAAAGATCGAGATACCGCTCGATCCGCTCGGCACTGGGAAGCGAGGGGCGCTGGAATCTCAGAGGTGCCCGAGGGTCGCCTTCGGCCGGAATCACTGGTCCAGCCTATCCTATGCGTCTGCCACTCGTTCGAGCGGAGACCGCCCGCGTCGCGGTCCTCCGCCACCTCGTGTATCGTCGCTCGCTGGGCGCATGGAGAGCTTTACCGACTTTGTAAAAGCCTACGACCTGCCCGCTGGCAACCCCGCTCAGGCGCGAGCTGAGATGGAGGCCGGGTCGTGGCTGACCACGCTGAGGGGACGTACCGCCGCTGCCCTCAGGCGTCGCGCGGGCGGGCGGCGGCTGGCTTATCTGGATAGCATGTTCCCGTGGGAACGAAGTGGATTTCGCTACCACGAGGCGCTGGCGCTGTACGAGCTGCGACCCGACACGCTGTTCTTCTCCCTGTGGGAGATGACCGACCCCTTTCCGGCGAGGGTCTTCCCCCTTGCGGATTTCGCCAAGGTCGCCCTCGCGCGCGGCATCACTGACGCGTACGGGGTGTTCCAGATGTTTCTCGAGGGCCTGGTTGGTATGGGCGCCGATGCGTCGCACGCCCATCCGATGGAGGGCCCCGACATGTCGGGTCTCTTGCGCCGTGCTGGCATCCGGCTCCATGGAAGCGTGTATCCAGGTGGCGGCTTCACCTACAATGCGTACGGCCTGCAACGCGTTCGCGAGCTGGCGGGGAGGTTGACCACAACCTTCTCATATATCCCCGAGGTGCTGGAGAACGTCCCCGGCGTAACACCGGTGCCCCAGGCTTTCACCGAAACACAGTTTTATCACCACACTGTCGAGCGGTGGGACGAGACCACGAGCATGGTCTGCCTGTTTGCGGCCGACCGGCCGCCGCGCAAGGGGATCGACGCCGCGCTCGCCGCCTTCAGCGGGCTGTCGCCGGATGAGTTCCACCTGCACGTGGTCGGGCCGCATGAGGACAGGCGGGGTGAGCTTCCCGCCGAGCTCGCCACGTTTCACGGCTGGCTCTCACCGGAGCAGCTACGGGCGCTGCATCGGCGCTGTCACGCGTTCGTCTCGCCGGTGTCGATCGAGCCCCCCGGTCCCGACGGCTCCTATCGAGGCGTTGTCGATGGATTTCCCACACAGGCGGCCGCCGATGCGATGAGCAGCGGCTGCCTTTTGATCTCGGCCAATCCGGCGCACGACCACCGCGTGTTGACGCCCGGGCGCGACTATGTCGAGTGCGAGCCTGACGGCGAGCGCCTGCGGGGCACGCTCGAACGTCTCGCGGTCAGCCGCGGGCTGGTGCGCGAGATCGCCGAGTCCGGCAGCGATCGCGTTCGCGAGCGGATGGACGTGCGCCGCGGCGCCGCGTACAAGCTGGCGCACATGGGATTTGCCGCGGGCAACGGTGCGGGCGCGGAGAGGTAGGGTGGTGTGGTGAAGGTCCTCATCTACGGCTCTCGTCCCGACGGTCACGCAAAGGTTGTGCTGGAGCTATGTGAAGCAGATCCACAGCTGACGGCGATCGGGCTGCTCGACGATATGCCCGAGAATCGCCGCCGATCCATCAGGGGGCTGGAGGTGCTGGGTGGAATCGACGACCTCCAGCGGCTGCGCGCGCAGGGCGCCGAAGGCGTGCTGCTGGGATTCGGCGCTCACGAGGGCCGCGGCGACATCGCCCGCAGGATCGCCCGGGCCGGGTTGGTGCTGCCCGTGGTCAGCCACGCCACCGCCCAGCTCGCGCCCAGCGCCCGCTGCGATCCGGGCGCACAGCTGCTCTGCGGAGCGATCGTCGGTGCAGATGCGTTCGTGGGCGAAGCGGCGATGGTGAACACGGCCGCCGTGCTCGATCACGACGTCCGCGTCGAGGCCGGAGCGGTGATCGGCCCGAACGCCACGATTGGCGGCCGCGCCAAGGTTGGCGTGGAAGGATTCGTAGGCGCGGGCACCACGATCCTCCCCGATCGCACCGTCGGACGAGGCGCCACGGTGGGGGCGGGGGCGGTGGTGACGCGCGATGTGGCCCCGGGCGCGGTGGTGGCCGGAGTGCCCGCCCGTCCGCTTGCCCGCAGGATATGATCCTCCTGCCAGCATGAACCCAACCGACAACAAGTCGCTCACGCCTCCGACACCGCCTCCATCGGTGTCGGCTCAACCGACAGCTAATGGACACCTTGAGGAAGCTGGCCTTCCGCGCTCGGCGATCCTGAGCGCACGACCTTCGCGGGCGATCCTCGAACGTATCGCGCAACATCGGGACGCGGGCGCGATACTGATACTCGCCATTCTGGCTGTGATCGTTTGTGGCCCGCATGTCCTTAATGGGGGTCTTATGATCGACGATTGGACCTTCGTCGCCGAAGCGCACTTCACCGACTTTGGCAAGCTTCTCAATTACTTGGTTAGTCACGACGTTCGCAGGCCGGTCGGCGGCTTCTACCTCGCGGCGCTCTATGTCCTGCTCGGAAGCCACGTCAAGTTGATGCTGGCCTTCTCGGCCGCAATGCGTTTCTTGCTTGTTGCCATCCTTTACGGTCTCCTACGAGAGCTTCGGTTCTCTTGGCTTGCTGCAGTTGCCATCGCAGGGTTGACGCTGTTGTTCCCTACGGCTGACTCGACATGGCTATGGATCGGAGCTTCGGAGCTCTCCTTTGCAGTGGCTTGCGTCTTGCTGGGTTGTCTGCTCAACCTGCGTGCAATGAAGAACGGAGAGTCCCCCCGTCTCCCACTTCGGGTTATCGGCCTGGCCCTGATCGCTACAGGGATCCTCTCTTACGAGCTGGTGATCCCAATCGGTCTTGCCAGCGGTGCGCTGTATTTAACGCGAGCGCGTCCTCGTCAAGTATTGCGTGAATGGGGTATCGACGTTCTCGTGCTTGGGATCGTTATAATCGTGTTCACATTTCACACAGTTCCACTGGTGCAGGGCACCGATGACCACGAACTGTCCAGCTATGCTCTGATGGGCGAACACGCGCATGTGATCTTCTCTCAGTCAGCTACGTTGCTGACGCATTCATTGCTTCCCTATGGGACACCACGTAACGTGACTGTACTGGGCATGCTCGCCACCATTCTCATGCTTGCCGTCGTGGTGAGTTATATGCTCAAACCCAGTGATGAGGCCCGTCGCGCACTACGGCGGTGGCTGATCGTAACCGCAGCCGGGGTGTTGTTCATCGGGCTTGGCTACGTCTTCCTGGTGCCAGCGAATATCTACTACAGACCACTACAAGTCGGTGTCGGCAACCGAACGAACGACATTACGGCGATCGGTTACGCCCTCATCGTTTATTCCTCCGCGGCGTTGGTTGGAACACTCGTGTTCCGAGAACTTCGATCCTCGCGCCTACTTGTCGGTACGCTGACTGCGCTTATTACAGTGGTGATCGGTGCAGGTTATGTACGCCAGATTGACACCGACGAGGCGGCCTGGCACCAGTCGACCGTGCTCCAGCACATGATTCTGACAACGCTTCGCACACATATCGCGCCACCACCGCGCGGCACCAGTGTGATTACACTTGACGCACCCACCGAAACGGCTCCTGGCGTAACAGTCTTCTCTGTGTCCTGGGACCTGAACTCGGCGGTGCAGCTACTGTGGAACGACCCAACCCTTAAAGCATATCCGATGGCGCCCGGGCTGCAGATCACATGCAAGCCAACGCAACTTCTTGTCGGTGCCCCTGGAAGCCCGCCGAGCTGGCAGACGACCTATCCGACGGATTTCATGGATGTTGCCGCGGGCACTGTCTTCTCTGTGAAGAGGGCACCTGCGTGTATCGACGCATCTACAAAGCTCGGGGTACTGGCTACCTAAGCCTGGAGCCACCGATTCCGTCCGGTGCTGGACCGGTGGATCGATTATGAGGCTGGGCAGGGGTGGTGAATGGGCCTTCGGAAGGCGCTCGCCAAGGCGCGTATCCGCACGCTGGGGCTGGCGGATCGGGCATGCATGTAACTGAACTCGCCGCCTTTGCCCCCCCCTGGTTCGGTGACCGTTGTGGCGGCGGCCCTCCGGTACGAAGGAGCCGCGCGCCGCGGCGTTGTGCGCGCCCCACGATCCTGGCCGCCGCGCCTGCGGCGCGCTCCTGGGCAACCCTTCTCATCGCACACGCGTCAGCTCAAGCAAAATACGGATCATGCCCACCGCAGTCTCAAACTGCACGAATCCCAAGCTTGTGCAACCCCGGCTTCGCTCGCTTGCGGTCCCGGCGGTCCCGTGCAGGCGACGGCCTAGCCAGAGCGGCGTGATTGGCGGCGGGTTGCCCGCCAGCAATGACGACGGCGCGGGCGCGGGCCACGACTGAGGGAGGATCAGGCGAGCCGGGCGCACGAATAACGGGTGCCGTGAGTGCCGGACCAGTAACCCAACGGTTGGTTGCGATTTAGGATTGCTCCAGGGACTGGCCGACGGGTGGGGCAGGTGTGGCGCGGCCGGCCTTTGGGTAGGGCTGCTTCGAGACCGTGTGGGCGGGGGTTCCCACGCAATGGCCCGATCCCGGGCGCCACGCTCGTGGACGCACAGTTGTTTGCCCGGCGTCGGGTGTAATATTGTATGGATATGCAGGTCTTGCTGCGTGCCATCTACCACCTTTCCGCTATGCGGGGCGATAGCACTGCGCGCGTCGCGATTGTTGTCGACGGCGAGACAGGGATATGCGCTGACGCCGTCGTGGCGCTGCTGCATCCGTGGCGATCGTGGCTGGAGATCGCCGATGTACTCGTCACAGACACAAACCCTGGGGACGGCTGGCTCGATATGATCTGCGCGGGTGGCGTCACGACCGTCTCTGTCGTCAGTGAGCGGACGGAGTTCGCCACCGCCTTGCAAAGTGCCGTCCAAGGGCATGGGCTGGACGCCTTGGGCAGCGACTACCCTACGGACGGCGGGCGCACTTCCGCGCTCTTTGCCGAGATGGCCCATCACCACTACGAGCTTGGAGGAGTTAACGAGTGGGACGGTGCCACGGTTCAGTTTGCCCCCCAGGTACTGAAGCACATTAGCGCGGCGAACTGCATAGCGTACTTTCCTCAATACATACTCGATGAGCTGCGCGCCAGTCGTCAGACGCTAGGCCGACCACTCGAGGCGCTCGACGTTGGCAGCGGTCCGATCTCCCGGTTGCGTTGGGGAGCGGTCCAGGGACTCCTGCACGTTATTGGCGTCGATCCCCTGATCGATATCTACGACGTCATCATGAGGTATCATGGCTTGGATCGCCTGCCGGCGATCAGGGTGGATCGCGCAATCAATGCGAATGCCGAGGACCTCGACAGCCATGTCGCCGCTGGATCTATCGACTTCGCGTTCTGCTGCAATGCGCTCGACCACGTGGAAGATCCGCCCGCAGTGATCGCTCAACTAGCGCACGCTCTGCGGCCAGGTGCGCTGTTTGCGCTTGAGTTTGCCACGCGTGAGGGCTCGCGGCAGTCGTGGCAACAGCTACACCAGTTCGATCTCTTCGTCAACGCCGAGCAGACCGAGATAATGTGTCAGTGGCACGATGGTCGGGTGGACGCTCTCGTGCCGAGGGATGCGCCACTCGTCCTTGATCGCATCGTCATGACCGCCGACGATTACACCGTCGCTGTTTTGCGGCATGACGAACTCACAAGTTGTCTCCGCCACGAGGCGGCGGAGTCCCTCTCGGCGAGGGAGCTTCCCCCGCTGCGCAACTACATCACCGGACTGCTCAAAAAAGCGCCACGTAGCCACTGGTGATAGCTCCCGATCGCCTACACCGCGCATGAGCCTATGTGTGTCGCGAGGTCGCTGTCAACCCGGCACACTGAAAGACCAGGTTGTCTTTGGCGCGGGGTTCCCAGAAAGCGGGCCGGTCTTTGGTGGGGGGAGTTCGAATGAAGACGACGGTGTCTGCGAGACCGCTCCCCCTCGATTCCCTGTCGAAACGTGCTGTTTTTCCGGCTTCTCCTCACCAGCCGACGCAATCTCTCGCTACGAGACGCTGCTCATGCGCGCTGATCACATCCCGATGCCTCTCGGCGACACGGCAAGCGCTGCAAGAAGCTTCATGACCGGCTACGGGCTTGCGTCCTATGACGCGGTCCACGCGGCCAGTGCCGTCGCTGCCGGCGCTGGTGCGATCGTGACGCTCGATACCGGTTTTGCGCTCCTGCCCGCGTCGCTGCTTGCGGTCTACACCGACCGCTCACGGCTTGCCTCCTGCCGTAGGAAGCGACCTCGCTGAGCCGGGGGAGTTGACGGGCGAAGAGTCCACGCTGATGCACCAGACGCGTCTCGGTCCACCTACGCCCCGATTAGTTGCGCGACGGCCTGGGCAGCGCGACGATGACGCGCTGCGCGTGCATCGACCGCGGCGCACTCGATACCCGGCCGCTTGGGGATCAGCGCCGGCCACGACCCGTCGCGGTCCACCAGCGGGCGTCTGTCTCGCGGGATGTTGAGCGCTGCTGAGTTTGGGCACGAGCGAGGCTGCTTGTGCTGTTGATGGTGGTGATGGTGCT
>JBEKYV010000060.1:0-11590 GCA_049510515.1 Solirubrobacteraceae bacterium
GATCGTGATGGGCGCAAGCGACTACGCGCGCGCGTGGCCGGGTGGGGAAGTGAGCGCGTATGCGATCTCGCTGCGCGCGGGCGTGCCGCCGCCGCGGGGACGCCGTGAGATCCAGCGCGCACTCGGCGCGGGCGGGTCGGGCCTTACGGTGGAAACCAACTCGCAGCGCGAACAGCGCCTGCGCGCCACCAGCCGCCAAGGGCTCTCGCGCTTGACGCAGATCACGAGTCTCGTGCTGATCGCTGCGATCCTCGCGATGGCGACGGCGATGGGCGCGCTGATCTGGCAGCGGCGGCCGCTGCTGGCGGATATGAAGGTCGATGGCTTCGGTAAACCGGTGTTGTGGCGCTCGCTGTTGGTGGAGAGCGCGCTGCTGCTCGGCGTGGGGTGCTCGATCGGGGCCCTGTTTGGGCTGTGCGGCCAGCTGTTGTTGAGTCACGCGCTCGCGGTTGTGACGGGTTTCCCCGTCGTGACCTCGGTCAGCGTGCTGGTGGCGGTCGGCAGCCTCCTCGCGGTGACCAGCGTTGCGGTGGCAATTGTCGCGGTGCCCGGCTACCTGGCGGCGCGGGTGCGCGCGGCGGTCGTGCTGCAGGATTGAGGGGAAGCTCGAGCGCGGCCGAGTGCCCCGGGTCGTTGCGTGGCGGCTTGGGTTGCGACGCAGCGACTGTACAGTGGCGCCAAACCCCGGCACAAACCTGTACACTGGTATACATATTGTCCAATCGTGTACGAGCCACAGCTGCGGCCCGGATTCCGAAAGGGATGGTCGACTTGAAGATTTTCACCTGTGCATTGAGCACGTCCCAGCGGTCGGCGATGATTGCTCGCGCAATGCGGGACGGAAACGTCAGCCTACGGGTCATGGCTCCCCGGCTGGAAGTGCAACGGCGTCCCATAGGACGCCCGACCGTGGACGCCAAGGCTGGCGCGATCCGCCCCCGAACCGCTCGACCGCGAGCCGGGCGCTGGATGCGGCGTCCGGCTCGCAGCTTCTGCCACGCGCCAGACCGACCGTGTCGTGGCACTGCGATGCGCGCCCAAGGAGGGGTGGGAGCATGAGCAAGCGCACAACAACATCTCCCGCCGGCGATACAGCCGACCACGCGGGCCTGGAGCTGCTCGAGGAGGAGCGCCGTGGGCGATTCTCATCCTCCTTGCAGGCGGGCCTCGCGATCCTCAACTGCTTCAGCGCGCAGAAGCCGGTGCTGGGCATCGCCAAGCTCGCCGACGAGCTCAACATGAGCCGTTCCACCACCCACCGCTATGCCTCGACGCTGGTGGCGCTCGGATACCTCGAGCAGGATCATGCGCGCCGCTATCGCCTGGCGCCGAGGGTTGCCGACATGGGGATGTCGGTGTTGGACTCGATGGCACTGCGCGGTAGGGCCCGCGAGCCCCTGCGCGAACTGCGCGAGCAGACCGGCCGCACCGCCTCGCTGGCGGTGCTCGACGGCACACAGATCCGCTACGTCGACAGGCGCCGTGGGTGGCGCCGCGGCCAGCACGCGGTCGACCTTGACCTCGGGGCAGGAGCGCGCCTGCCGGCGCAGTGCACCGCGATGGGCAAGGTGCTGCTTGCAAACCTCCCCGACCGCGAGCGTGAACAGCTGATCGGCGAGCTGGAGCTGACCAAGCGGGGGCCAAAGAGCATCACCAGCAAGAAGGGTCTCCGCACGGAGCTTCAGCAGGTGCGCGAGGATGGTCTCGCGCTGGGCGACGAAGAGCTCGGCCCCGGGGTGCGAACGATCGCCGCTCCGGTGCACGGCCCCGATGGCGATGTCATCGCTGCGGTTGGGATCCCCGTCCCTGCGGGCGACTACACAATCGAGGAGCTACGCAAGGCGCTCGGCCCGGCCGTGCTCGGTGCCGCCAAGCGGATCTCCGCCGCGCTGCTGGGCTGACAGCGCCGGCAGCGTCCCGGCGGCGGCGCCCTGTGGCGGCGCCCTGTGCATCCCGCAGCTCTTCGGTTCTCCTCACAAGCTGCGTCCCAATCGATCGGCGATGTGCTGAATCGCCTTGAGGTCGAGCTCGGAGCGGAACATGAACGGCACCCTCACCACTGGCGGCACGGAGTGCGGCCCCTCGCGACGACGTAGACGTGCGATCTGGCGCTGCTGCGCAAGAGCCCGCTCGTGCACGGTATGGGCGGTGCGTGCGGCGGAGACCCTCACCGCCGTCCCCCGCCCACCGGTGTCTCTGCCGTCCAATGATGCGATGCGGTGGAGCTCCTCACTCTCGAAGCGCCGCGGCAGGGTGCCGTTGACGATCACCGCGTCAAGCTCCCTCCCCAGCTCGCGGCGCAGGCCCTCGCCCAGCTCGAGCGTCTCGGTGATGCCCATCTCCGTCGCCTGCGCTACCGCGAGGTAGGCGGTGCGGGCCGGATCTTCCAGCAGCTCACGCACCTGGCCGGCCTGGCGCGCGACCGGCCCGACGCGTGCGATCGTCCCGAAGGTGTGCGGCGAGCGCAGCATCGCCAGCGCGTGGCCGGTGGCGGGCGCGTCGAACACGATCAGGTCGTAGTCGCGCTCGTCTTCCGCACCCGCGGCAGTTCCCCCACCGCCGCCTGCGCCCGTGGCGGTGCCCCCGCTGCCCTTGCCACCAGCGGTGTCGCTGCCCTTGCCACCAGCGGTGTCGCTGCCCTCGCCATCCGCGGTGTCGCTGCCCTCCCCACCAGCGGTGCTCCCGTTCCGGGCGCCCCGGTCGCGGGGCCGCCGGCCCTGAGCCAGCTCCCACAGCTTCACCATCGTGATCATCTCGCGCGCTCCGGGGGCGGCCGCGATCAGGTATTGGAAGCTCGAGCTGGCGGTGAGCACGCGCGCCGGCACCCGTCCACCGATCGCCCGCAGCCATTCGCCGAGCACGCGGTCGCGGTCGATCGCAAGACCCCACAACCTCTCGTGCAGTTGCGTCTCGACCCCATGCGGGGGTGGCTCCGGATGGCCAAGCATCGCGGACAGCCGGCCCATCCCGGCCGTTTCACCGCCCGCCTCACCACCGGTCACCTCGACCACGATCGTGCGCAATCCGCGCCGTGCGCCCAGTAGGCCGAGGGCGCCCGACACGGTCGTCTTGCCAACGCCCCCCTTGCCGCTCACCACGATCAGCCTGCGCTCCAGCACCGATGCCACGCCCCCACCATATGACGCCGGGCGGGCGAGGAACGAGGACGGGCGAGTGAGCCAACCCATGCGACGCCTACAATCCCGTGGGTGAGCGCCCCCGCTGACATCCAGACGACCGGCAGTACCGCCACAGACCCAATCGATACCCAGCTCGTGTACGACGAGCGCGGGCTGCTGCCGTGCGTGGTGCAGGATTGGGGCAGCGGCGAGGTGCTGATGCTGGCCTACATGAACGAGGAGGCGCTGCGGCGCACGCGCGCCACGGGTGAGCTTCACCTGTGGAGCCGCTCGCGCGATGAGCTGTGGCACAAGGGGGCGACCAGCGGCAACACCCAGGCGGTGCGCGCGCTGCGGGCCGACTGCGACGGCGACACGCTACTTGCGCTGGTGGAGCCGGCCGGGCCGGCCTGTCACACGGGGGAGCGCAGCTGCTTTCACCGGGGGGCGCTCGACCCGCCGGCGCCGCACGAGACGCTGCCTGCGCTCGAGCGCACGCTTGCCGCGCGTGCCGTCGAGCGACCCGCCGGCTCATACACGGTCGCGCTGCTAGACGATCCGCCGCGGATTGGCGAGAAGGTGATGGAGGAGGCCGAGGAGGTCGCGCGCGCCGCGCGCGAGGAGTCTGACGAGCGCGTCGACGAAGAGGCCGCCGACGTGCTCTACCACCTGCTCGTTCTGCTGCACAGTCGCGATCGCGCTCTCGCCGACGCCGAGCGGGTGCTCGATGCCCGCCGCCGCTAAAGATATAAGCGTGGCCCGCCCGCCCGGGACGCTCCCGCACGACTTGCACGGCGGCGAGTACAACCTGATCCCCGTCTGCGAAAGCTTCATCGCCGACTGCGAGACGCCGGTGTCGGCGTTCTTGAAGCTGCGCGCGCTCGCGCCATCCGAGCCGGCCTTCTTGCTGGAGTCCGCCGATCAGGGCCAGCGCGTGGGGCGCTGGTCGTTCATCGGTGTGCGTCCGCGCTCGGTGCTGCGCTGGTCACTGGGCGATCCCGGCGACCCCTACGCGCTCGCGGCCGAGCACGTGGCGCGTTTCCGCCAGGCGCCGTTGGCCGATCCGGTCGATCGGGCTCCCTTCGCCGGCGGCGCCGTGGGCTTCTTCGGTTACGACCTGGTGCGCACCGTCGAGCCGCTGGGCGAAGGTGGGCCCGACCCGCTGGGCCTGCCCGACATGGCGCTGATGCTCTCCGACGTACTGGTGATCTTCGACCACCTTAAGCACACCGTCACGATCCTCGTGAACGTGGAGGTGGACGCCGGGATGGAGCACACGGACGCCGCGATCGAGCGTCGCTACGCGGAGGCCACGCAAACGATCGCCGAGATCCGCCAGGCGCTCGACGGCCCCGTGCCGCACGCCGAGCCGTCGTTGGTGCCGAGGCAGACGCCGCGCTTTGAGTCCAACATGCCGCGTACCCGGTTCGAAGGAATGGTGGAGCGGATCGTGCGCTACATCCACGCCGGCGATGCCTTCCAGGTGGTGCCCTCCCAGCGCTGGTCGGCACCGGTACCGGTCGAGGCATTCTCGATCTATCGGGGTCTGCGCGCGGTCAACCCCTCGCCGTACATGTACTACCTGGACTTCGGCGACTTCCAGGTCGCCGGTGCCAGCCCCGAGCCGCTGCTCACCGTCAACGGCCGCCACGTCTCCACGCGCCCGATCGCCGGCACCCGTCCACGGGGCGACTCCCCAGAGGAGGATCGCCGCATCGCCGCCGAGCTGTTGGCGGATGAGAAGGAGCGCTCCGAGCACGTGATGCTGGTCGATCTCGGACGCAACGACCTCGGGCGGGTGTGCGAGTACGGCAGCGTCACCGTCGACGAGCTGATGGAGGTTGAGCTCTACAGCCACGTGATGCACATCGTCTCCGCCGTCTCGGGCACGCTGCGCGCGGACGTCGGCGCGATGGATGCGCTGCGCTCGGTGCTCCCCGCGGGGACTCTCTCGGGGGCGCCGAAGGTGCGCGCGATGCAGATCATCGACGAGCTGGAGCCGGTCAAGCGGGGCGGGTATGGCGGCGCGATCGGCTATCTCAGCTACAACGGCGACCTCGACACCGCGATCCACATTCGCACCGTCGTGGTCAAGGACGGCGTCGCCCACATCCAGGCCGGCGGCGGCACCGTCGCCGACGCCAAGCCCGCGTACGAGTACGAGGAGTCGGTGGCGAAGTCCACGGCGGCGATGCGCGCGATCGCGCTCGCCTGCGAACAGGCGGATTGGGCATGACGGGGGCTCCGATGAAGGTACTCGTCATCGACAACTACGACTCGTTCACCTACAACCTCGTGCAGTACCTCGGCGAGCTGGGCGCCGAGGTGCACACGGTGCGCAACGACCGCGCCACGGTCGATGAGCTGCTCGCCGGCGGCTACGAGCGCTGCGTGGTGTCGCCCGGGCCGTGCACCCCCGACGAGGCGGGGATCACGCTGGAGGCGGTGCGCAGGCTGCCTGAAGCGGGCATCCCCACGCTCGGCGTGTGCCTCGGCCACCAGGCGCTCGCGCAGGCGTTCGGGGGCCGAGTGGTGCTGCACCCGCCGGTGCACGGCAAAGCGACCACGATCGCCCACGACGGCCGCACGATCTTCGCCGGCCTCACCTCGCCGCTGACGGTCGGGCGCTACCACTCGCTGATCGTCGAGCGCGAGCTGCCCGCCTGCCTGGAGGCCTCGGCCGAGGGCGACGGCCTGCTGATGGCGCTGCGCCACCGCGAGCTGCCGGCGGAGGGGGTGCAGTTCCACCCCGAGTCGGTGCTCACCGAAGAGGGCAGGCAGCTGCTGAGCAACTTCCTCGAGCACTGATGCCCAACCCGATCCTCACGAGCGCGATCGACACGCTCGCATCGCGCAGGGACCTGAGCGAAGCGCAGGCCGCGGAGGTGCTGGCGCAGATCATGCACGGCGAGGTCTCCGAAACCCAGATCGCGGCCTTCCTGATCGCGCTGCGCACCAAGGGCGAGACCGTGCAGGAGCTGGCGGGCATGGCGCGCACGATGCGCGAACTCGCCGCGCACGTGCCGAGCACGCAGGAGAACCTGCTCGACACGGCGGGCACGGGCGGGGGGCGACGCACGTTCAACGTCTCCACCACCGCTGCGCTGATCGCCGCGGGGGCAGGGTGTGCGGTGGCCAAGCACGGCAACCGCTCTGCCACCGGCCCCTCCGGGTCGGCAGACGTGCTGGAGGCGCTGGGCGCGCGCATCGACCTCGACCCAGAGGGGGTGGCGCGCTGCATCGAGGAGGCAGGGTTTGGCTTCATGTTCGCGCCCGCCCACCATCGCGCGACCCGCTTCGTGGTGCCCGTGCGCCACGAGCTCGGGGTGCGCACGATCTTCAACATGCTCGGCCCCCTCACCAACCCCGCAGGTGCCTCGCGGCAGCTGATCGGCGTCTCCGACCCCGTCTTTCAGGAGACGATCGCCGGCGCGCTCGCGCTGCTGGGCTCCCGCCGCGCGCTGGTGGTGCACGGCGAGGACGGGCTCGATGAGATCTCAACCTCGGCTCCGACCAGGGTGGTGGAGCTCGACGGCTCCGATATCCGCCGTTACACGGTGGTGGCGGAGGAATTTGGAATTGCCCCAAACAGCACTGACCACCCCGAGCTGGCGGGCGGCACCCCCGAGGAGAATGCGACGGTCACGCGCGCGATCTTCGAAGGGGAAGTCAGCCCGCGTGCCGATCTCGCGCTGATCAACGCCGGAGCCGCGATCTATGCAGCCGGCGCGGTCGCTTCGATCGCCGAGGGCATTGAGGCAGCCCGCGCGTCGCTGGCTGACGGCAGCGCCGCTCACGCGCTGCAGAGCTACGTCGAGGCCACCCTCAGGCACGCGCCAATAGAGACCACGACATGAGCGTCGGCGGCTGCGAGGGGGGTATCCCAACTGTGCTGGAGCGAATCCTGCACACCACCCGCGAGGAGGTGGCGCGGCGCCAGCGCGAGCTGCCGATCGAGCAGCTCGAAAGCGTGGGCGAGGCCCCGACCGCGCGCTGCTCGCTCCACGCGGCCCTGGCCGAGCCGGGCATTGCCGTGATCGCCGAGTTCAAGCGCCGTTCGCCCTCCGCTGGGACATTGCGCCAGCGCCCCGAGGTCGCTGAGCTGGTGGGCGCGTACGAGCGCGGCGGTGCCGCCGCGGTCTCGATCCTCACCGAGGGTCCGCACTTCGATGGCTCGCTGGAGGATCTGCGCGAGGCTCGCGCCGCCTGCGCGCTGCCGGTGCTGCGCAAGGACTTCATCGTCGACGCCTACCAGTTGCACGAGGCGCGCGCGGCGGGCGCTGATGCGGTGCTGTTGATCGTGGCGGCGCTCGAGGAGCCGGCGCTGCTCGCGTTGCACGAACAGGCGAGCGAGCTGGGTCTCGAGGTGCTCGTCGAGGTGCACGACCAAGCGGAGCTGGCGCGCGCGAACGAGCTGGGGGCGCGGTTGATCGGGATCAACAACCGCGACCTGCGCGACTTCAGCGTCGACGTCGAGCGCACCTTCGCCCTGCTGGAGGGTGTCCCCGAGGGCGTCGCCGTGGTGTCGGAGTCGGGGATCGCCACCGCCGCGCAGCTGCGGCGCCTGGAGGAGCGGGGGGTGCAGGCGGTGCTGGTGGGGGAGACGCTGATGCGCTCGCCCGACCCGGAAACCGCTTTGCGGACGTTGAAAAGTTTTAGAGACACCACGGCCCACCTTTAGATCGCCTTCATCGCGGCCGATCATCCTGTTCCACATGACCCACACAAGCCTGCTTCCCACGCCCGCCGCCGACCCGGCCCCCGCGGCCATCTCGCCGCGATGAAACGTCTTTTTGCGATCCCCTTCATCTCCGCCCTCATCGGGGGCGGCGTCGTGGTGGCGGTGCTGGCCGCCAGCGGCAGCCTCAGCTCGTCCAGCAAAACCGTCACCGAGGTGCAGGCGCCGGCCCCGGTGAGCACCTCCGGCAGCGCCTCTTCATCCAACACGATCCCCACCCGCAGCGGCGGGGGCGGCGGGTTGAGCGCTCATGAAATCTATGAACGCACGGCCCCCAGCGTGGTGAAGGTGACCTCGACGATCGTGCGCCAGAGCGAATCTCCGTTCGGCTTCGGCGAAAGCGCGCAGCAGGGTACCGCCACCGGCTCCGGGTTTGTGATCGACTCCAACGGCACGCTGCTCACCAACTGGCATGTGGTCGAGAACGCGAGCAAGGTGACGGTCAGCTTCGAACACTCGAAGACCGTCGAAGCGCACGTCGTCGGCAAGAACCCCTCGCAGGACATCGCCGTGCTGAAGATTCCCACCGAAGGGCTCACCCTGCACCCGCTGACGCTGGGCGACTCCAGCACCGTCGAGGTCGGCGAACCGGTTGTCGCGATCGGCAACCCGTTCGGCCTCAGCCGCACCCTCACGACCGGCGTGATCTCCGCACTGCAGCGCGAAATCACCGCTCCTAACGGCTTCGCGATCGACAATGTGCTGCAGACCGACGCGCCGATCAACCCCGGCAACTCCGGCGGGCCGCTGCTCAACGCCAAAGGGCAGGTGATCGGCATCACCTCGCAGATCGAGACCGGTGGCGGCGGCAGCGACGGCAACATCGGGATCGGCTTCGCGGTGCCGATCAACACCGCCAAGTCGGAGCTCCCCGAACTCGAGAAGAACGGCTCGGTCCAGACCGCCTATCTCGGCGTCGAGATGGTCTCGATCGACGGCTCGCTCGCCAGCCTCAACCTGCCGGTCAAGAGCGGCGCGCTGATCGAGAAAGTCGAAGCCGGCAGCCCCGCCGCCAAAGCCGGCATCCACGCCGGCAACATCGAAGCGAAGGTCGGCGGCAACGAAATCTCCGTCGGCGGCGACATCGTAGTGGGGGTGGACGGCAAAAAGGTGACAAGCGACGAAGGCCTCGCCAGCTACATCGCCACCAAGAAGCCCGGCGACACCGTCACGATCGAACTGCTGCGCGAGTCGGGCAGCGGTGGCTACACCAAGAAGAACGTCACCGTCACGCTCGGCCAGCGACCCAACTCGATTCCCAACCCCAACACTCCTGAATAGAGCGCCACACTCGCGGTGGCGAGTGAGCAGACCGCTGACTCGTCGGAGCGCCCGCACACTGCGGGCGTTTCGTCGTTAAGGCCCGGCGGCCGGGGACCAGCCGCTACCGTTGCCCTATGTCCGACACAGCTCCACAGATCAAGGTCTGCGGCATAACGAGCCTGCGCGACGCCGAGCTGGCGGTCGAGCTGGGGGCGTGGGCGGTGGGGATGGTCTTCTACGGGCCCTCGCCCCGCGCGTGCTCCACCGAGGAAGCTCTGCGGATCGTTGCGGCGCTGCGGCGCAAGGCGGAGCTATGCGGGGTGTTCGTCAACGCGCCGCTCGACGAGGTGGTGCAGGCCTGCGACGAGTTGGGGCTGACGATGCTGCAGCTTCACGGCGATGAGGGGCCCGCGTACTGCGCCGAAGTGGGCCATCGCACCGGGGCGAAGGTGATCAAGGCGGTGCAGGTGGAGTCGATCGGAGAGGTGCGCGACGTGGAGCGCTTCCACACTGACTTTCACCTGCTCGACGCGCGCTCGAGCGTGCCCGGCAGGGAGAAGCTGCGCGGGGGCACGGGGGAGGCGTTCGACTGGGGGCTGCTGGCCGCGCGGCGCTCCAAGGTGCCGCTGATCCTCAGTGGCGGGCTAGGGCCCGAGAACGCGGCGCAGGCGATCCTAGCGGCCTCCTCGCACGGCCACCGCGCGCGGCCATTCGCGCTTGACACGGCCTCCGGCACTGAGGCGTCCCCGGGGCGCAAGGACCCCGAGCGGCTGCGCGCGTTCTTCGACGCGGTGGGCGAGGCCGCGCCGGTGGACTCCTCGCCGGTGGACTCCTCGCCAGTGGGGACCTCGCCAGTGGGGACCTCGCCAGTGGGGACCTCGCCAGTGGGGACCTCGCCAGTGGGGACCTCGCCGGTGGACACCGCGCCGACTGACCCCGCGCCGGTGGAGGCCCCGCCGGTGGGGACAACGGTGTAGATAACCTCGCGCCGTGAGCACGATCGAGCACCGCTTCGGACGGTATGGGGGGCAGTATGTCCCCGAGACGCTGATGCCCGCGCTGGCGGAGCTTGAGCACGCGTGGGTGCAGGCCCGCGCTGACGCCGGCTACCGCGCGGAGCTGGACGGGCTGCTGCGCGACTTCGGGGGGCGGCCCACGCCGCTGTACCTCGCGCGGCGGCTGTCGGAGCGCTGCGAAAGGCCGGTGTACCTAAAGCGCGAGGACCTCAACCACACCGGCTCGCACAAGCTCAACAACGCGCTCGGCCAGGCGCTGCTGGCGAAGCGGATGGGCAAGCGGCGGATCATCGCCGAGACCGGAGCCGGACAGCACGGCGTGGCGACCGCGACCGTGTGCGCGCTGTTGGAGATGGAGTGCGAGATCTACATGGGCGCCGAGGACACCCGCCGCCAGCGGCCCAACGTGCAGCGCATGGAGCTGCTGGGCGCCACGGTGCACCAGGTGGACGCGGGCGCGCGCACGCTGAAGGAGGCCACCTCCGCGGCGATCCGCGACTGGGTGAGCAACGTGGCGAGCACGCACTACGTGATCGGCTCGGTCGTCGGCCCGGCGCCCTACCCGGCGATGGTGCGCGACCTGCAGCGGGTGATCGGCGACGAGGCGCGCGCGCAGCTGCAGGAGCGCGAGGGGCGCCTGCCCGCGCGGGTGATTGCCTGCGTCGGCGGGGGCTCCAACGCGCTGGGGATCTTCACCGCGTTCCTCGAGGACCCCGGCGTCGAGCTGGTGGGGGTGGAGGCCGGGGGGGAGGGGATCGACACGCCCCGCCACGGCGCCCCGCTGACGGTCGGCGGCCGCGCGGGGGTGTTGCACGGCGCGCTCTCGGCGGTGATGCAGGACGAGGAGGGTCAGATCATCGAAGCGCACTCTGTCTCAGCCGGTCTCGACTACCCCGGCACCGGCCCCCAGCACGCCCACCTGCGCGACAGCGGCCGCGCTCGCTACGTCGCCGTCCCCGACCGTGACGCGCTCGCCGCCTTCCGCGAGCTGGCGCGCCTGGAGGGCATCATCCCGGCGCTGGAGAGCGCCCATGCACTCGCCTGGACGCTGGCCCAGCCTGAGGGCGAACTCGACCTCGTGTGCCTCTCCGGTCGCGGGGACAAGGATCTCGCCGAGGTGCTGTCCCTCTCATGAGCTCAGGGGGTGGGGATGGTGCCTCCGCGCTGAAGCGCTCCGGCGGGCGGGGCTCGCACCGCGATTCCGGCGCGTGCGATGAGTGTGTGCGCTGCGGTGCGGAGGAAGTGCCTTGAAGCAGAGCCCCGACCAGATCGCGCCGGGCATCGACCGGATCGCGGCCGCGTTCGCAGGCGCGGTGAGCGAGCGACGCGCGGCGCTGATGCCCTACCTGATGGGCGGCTTTCCCACGCTCCCCGACTCGATCCGGATCGGCGAGGCGTGCGTGCAAGGGGGCGCCGACGTCCTCGAGCTGGGCGTGCCCTACTCCGACCCGCTG
>JBEKYV010000061.1:0-11583 GCA_049510515.1 Solirubrobacteraceae bacterium
TCGACTTGCCGGCGCCGGGAGGGCCGCCCCGTTCGTAGATGGCAGCTCGGGCGCCGGCTTGGTGGATGGCTGCTCGCGCACAGCCAGGTCGAGCGCGGTGACCGGCGAGTGCTCCTGTGGAAGTGCCTCGCTCTGCTTCTGATCGGACGGCTCGAGCCCATTGCCGTGCGATGGCTCCAACAGCGCCGTTGCGGCGGGGCGCTCCAGCATCGCTGTAGCGGCGGCCGGGGCAGGGGCGAACGGGGCGGTGGACTGGGCGGGGGCCGAGAGGGCGGGAGCAGAGAGGGCGGGGGCAGACGGCGCGGCGTCCGATTCAGGGGCCGCCGGGGTAGGTGCGTCCGGGGTGGAGACCTCGGACTCAAGCACGGAGAGCTGTGCCGCCACGGGTGCCGGGGCGGCGGGAGAGGGAACGGGGGGCTCCGGCGTGGGACTCGGTGTCTCGGCGTCCGGCGCCCCGCGTCGGCGTCGAAACCAACTCATCGCTATCTAATCGGCATCAGCGCGGCGCCTCTTGACCGTGCTTGTAGCGGATGTGCAACCGGCACCTGCCTGGCCGAGAAGCCCTGGGAGCGCCGGCCCGGATCGCGGCCGACTACGGACCGTGCTCGAAAGCGCTCTTCAGGTGAGCATCGAGCGCGTTGCAGCGGTACAGGGCGATCGCCTCGGCGGAGGCGAAGCGCTGGCCCGGCAGCGCCTCGGGACCGTGGTGGGCGAGGATGCAGTGCTCGAGCACCATCCGCCGCGGCGGCGCGAGTGAGGAGGGGTAGTGGGGCACGAGCAGGCGCAGCCCGAGCTCAATATGCCCCAGCAGCTGCCCCTCCTCGCTGCGGGCAATCTCAGCGCCGTAGGTGAACTCGCGGGTCTTGCCGATGTCGTGCACGAGCGCAGCCGCCAGCAGCAGGTCGCGGTCGAGGCGGGGGTGCAGCGCGCATAGCTCGAGCGCCAGCGTGGCAACCGCGACGGTGTGCTCCAAGAGACCACCGAGATAGGCGTGGTGGCTACCCGCCCCGGCCCGCCCCGAGCCGCCGGGGCGGGTGGCGCTGGGCAGCGAACAGGGCGCCCGGCGCAACTCACGGCGCAGCTCGGCGTCCGCAAGCACGCGCTCGAGCAGCGCCCGCAGCCCCGGTTCGTAGAGCTCCCGCACGAGGTGCTCGAAGAAGCCCTCCAGCTCATCGACGTCGCGGTGGGCGACGGGCAGGAAGCTGGCGGGATCCGACTCGGCTCCCTCGGCGCGGGCGATCGCGCGGAGGCCGATCTGCAACTGATCACGGAAGCGCTCGACGCGGCCCTCCACGCGCACCAGGTCCCCACGCTCGAAGCGCCCGGCGAGCAGATCGGCGTCGCGGAAGGCGCGCGCGAGGATCGAGCCGGTGCGGTCGCGCAGCTCCACGGTCAGATAGGGGGTACCTGCGCGCGAGAGCTGGCGCTCCTTGCGCGAGCACGCAAACACCCCCGCCACCTCCTGCCCCTCGCGCAGCGTGGCGACTGTCGGAGGCTCTTCCCCTGGGGAAACCATCACCGCATGATGTACGGTGAAGCGGATGCAGCCGCTGATCTGGGATCGCCGCCCGACGGGCCTGCGCGCACCGGCGATGGTGTGCGCGTTCGAGGGCTGGAACGACGCCGGCGACGCAGCCTCCTCGGCGATCGCGTTCCTCAGCCGAGCGCTGGAGGCCGAGCGCTTCGCGCGCCTGGACAGTGAGGAGTTCTACGATTTCCAAACCAACCGCCCCCGCATCCGCCTATCGGAGGAGGATGCCGACTCATCGCGCACCCGTCGCGAGATCGAGTGGCCGTCGGTCGAGATCTACGCGGCGAGCGTTCCCGACGCACCACGCGATCTGGTGCTGGTGCAGGGAGTCGAGCCCTCTTTGCGCTGGCGCACGTTCAGTGGGTTGATCGTGGAGCTGGCGGAGGCGCTGGGGGTGGGGATGGTGATCACGGTGGGAGCGCTGTTGGCGGACGTGCCCCACACGCTGCCGGTGACGATGACCGGCTTCGCGTCGGATCCCGCGCTGATGAAGCGCCTCGGCACGATCAGCCGCTCCCCCAGCCGCTACGAGGGACCCACGGGGATCGTGGGCGTCCTGCACAGCGCCGCCGGCGACGCGGGACTGCCCTCGATGAGCCTGTGGGCGAGCGTCCCCCACTATGTCGCCGCCGCCCCCTGCCCAAAGGCCGCCCTCGCGCTGGTGGAGCGCCTGCAGGAGCTGGTGGGTGTGGCCGTCGATCTTGGCGAGCTCGAGGATGCGGCCGCCAACTACGAGCGTCAGGTCGGATTGGCGGTGTCCAGCAACCCGGAGGTGCAGGCGTTCGTGGAACGCCTGGAGCAGGATGCCGAAGGCGAGGAGGAGGAAGACGACGAGGAAGGCAGCCGTTGGGGAGCTGAGTGGGGTCCGCTCTCGCCCGAGGACCTGCCCTCGGGCGAGCGGCTGGCGAGCGAGTTCCAGCGCTTCCTACGCCAGCAGGGGGATCAGAAGCCGCCGAAGTAGTACCAGCCGGCTCTTTGTGCACTTATACCGGGTCGGCCCTACCAGCGACAGCCGGCTCATTGTGTACTTATATCGAGTCGGCCCTACCAGCGGCTGGCCCTCTCATGGCCGTTATCTGGCTGCTCTCCGTAAGTCCAGTTGGTGGTTGGAGACCAAAACAAAGAGACACCCGCCGGTGAGCCGGGAGTGAGGCAGCGCTGAAATATGCCGGCGGGGCGGCTGGTGGGCCGCCCCGCCGACTGAGGGAGGAGAGGGTCCTACTCCTGCCGGCGATGTATGAGGCCGGCAGACTCTCCCGCGCTCGTGGTCTCCTCGACCTCGGGGCGGGGGAAGCTTGCGGAGGCTCAGACGAGGCTGAGCACGCGCTCCTGCACGCGGTTGGCGAGATCGGCGCCCTCCTCCAGGCGCGCGCGCAGCGTGTCTTCGATCTGGCCCTGTGTCTTCTCGATCTGCGACTGGGTCTGCTCGACCCTGGAGGTGACCTCCTTGGTGAGCCGTTCGCGCCGCTTGTCGAGCTCCCGACGGCGCTCGCGCAGTTCGCGCTCGACGCGGGTGCGGGTTTTGCGCACCTCGCGCTCCATGCGGGTGCGGGCGGCGCTGCCGCGATGCTCGAATTTGCGCAGCTGGCTCTGGGTCTTGGAGGGGCTCGAGTAGATGGAGATCGCGTCGGTCACACTCGAGACGACCCGCTCGCGGGCGAGCAGGGCGGCCCCGACCGGGATCAGAACAGCGCGTTCGGCGTAGTCGCCAACGAGGTCGGTGGTGCTGCGGGTGGAGCTGGTGCGGGCGGCGGTGGGCTTGCCTTTGGAAGTGCCACGTGAGCGGGCCGCAGTGGTGCGAGTGGTGCGGGCTTTGGACGCGCCAGCACTGGAGGCACGCCGGGGGCGCGCGGCTTTGGGGGTCGTGGCTTTGGGTGAAGCGGGTGTGGTGGTGTCAGGCATCTGGAGGGGTCTCCTGTTGGTTGTGTTCCCCCCGGGGAGGAATCGATGGGCACATCTGTTCTATGTCCGGCACGGTCAGGCCGATAACGAACATATGTTTGTACCCTGCGCTCCCGAGATCGTTACACGCGAAGCTTAGCACGATCCGAAGTCACCGCAAAAACTAGCTTTCGCTTGTCCGAGCTTGTAACACACGGAACGTGCGTTCGTCCTTTTGGCTGGCGTCGAAAAGCCGGGGAGCCAGCGTGCAAGGCGTGGGATGGCCGCAAAGGTGGAGTGCTGTGAGGCGCCCGTGATGAGGGGCGTTCACGCCACCCGCGCCAGCCACAGCTCGGGCTCCTGCAGCTCAGCGGGGGTGGGCAGATCCTCCGCAGAGCGCCACGCGCGCGCCAGCGCGGTCGGCCCCCCGGCGAGCACCACCGCGTCGCAGAAGCGACGGCCCTCCTCGTACTGGCGCAGCTTCAGCTCCAATCCCAGCAGCCGCTCGAGCACCCGCCACGGCAGCCCCCGGTGCTCGCGGCGGCGGTTCATCGCGGCGCGCAAACGCGGCAGCGACGGCAGCACCTCGGCGCCGACCGCGTCCATCACGTGCTCGGCGTGGCCCTCGACGAGCGACATCGTCGCCTGCAGGCGCTCCACCAGTTGCCAGCGTTGCTCGCCGAGCGTGAGGCGCACCAGTTCGCCGTGTCGCAGGCGCTCGGCGAACGCGCGGGCGTCGCCGGCGCTGGGGAGCCGCATCAGCGCGCTTAGCGACGCCGTCACCTGCAGGCCATCGATCAACTGCCGCAAAATCCCCGCGAGGTGCTCGCGCAGCCACGGCGCACCCGAGAACTGGACGGCGTGGGTGATCTCATGGATCGTCACCCACGTCAGCAGCTGCTCGCTGTCAACCTGCATCGTGCGTGCAGCCTGTGCGAGGTTGGGAGCGACCAGCAGCAGCCGCGGCGCGACGCTCGAATCGAGCAGGGCAAGGTCGTACTGGCCGAGCACCCGCTGGGAAAGCATCCCCGCCATCGCTCCCACCTGCGCCCCCAACAGTAGCCCGCCGGCAGCGCTGAGCGTGTCATACAGCGGCCCGAGATCCTGTCCCGGATTTTTCCAGTTGAAGCGCATCCGGCGCGAGGGGCGACCGCCAGGCCCCAGCCCCTCCGCGGCCAGTGACTCCAACACCGGGCGCATCGTCTGCAGGTTGGCGGCGATCCAGCGGGAGCGATCAACCGCTTCGAGGGGTGGCAGCTGCGCAGGGAACTCCAGGCCGGAGTACTCGCTCACGCGGTGGGCAAACTGCAATGCCAGCGGCTGCACCGTCTCATCGAGCGCCTTGGCAAGCGGGCTCTCGGTCGTGGGCGACCCGGCGATCAGATCGCCCACGCGCTGCGCGGTGCTCCAGTCGATCGCGTCCACACCTGGAGGGTAGAGCCCCGGGAATATCCTTATGACCGATGCCCTCCTCGCTCGACGATCCACAAGACGTGCCCTGGCTCGAAAGCTCCGCGGACACCGCCCAAGCACTCAGCCAGAGGGCCATGTCCCAGCCGCTGGAGCGCCTGCCGCACGACGACAGCGGGGGGCCGGCACGACGCGCGGAGCTGCTGCAGCGGGCGGAGGTGCGGGACGTGCTGGCGTGGATGCGCCTGCTGATCGACCCCCGCGATGCGGCGGCGGCGGTGCGCGCGCTGGCGCGTCCCCCGATCGAGCTGCGCCAGGTCGACCTGGCACGGGTGATCCAGATGGTGCGCCGCCAGCGCCTGGAGGTGGTGGCGGCGCTCGCCGGCGCGATGGAGTCCCCACAGCTGCCGCCCGAGGCGCGAGAGCGGGTCGGGCGCTTCCTGGAACTGCACCGCTGGGCGTCGGGGGGACTCGACACGGTGCGCGCCGACCTGTTCGTCGCCCGCCTGATCGAGCGCCTCGGCCTGCGCCGGCGACAGCTGCTGGCCGCCGACGGGGAGGACGCGCAGCGGCTCGCCGGCGTGGCCGGGCTGTGCGAGCTGGCGGAGGAGTTCGTGGGCTCCTCCCCCCGCCCCACCGCCCGGGCGCTCGCGATCCACCTGACGGCTGCCGCGGAGGAGCGCGTGGAGGCAGAGCCCCAGGCCGCGCCTGAGGAAGAGTCACCCGAGGGGACCGTGCAGGCGACGCTGCGGATGATGCGCGAGGAGGTGCTCGGGGACGTCGCGCGGATCGCGGGGCGCCTGGGCGAGCTGCGCCTCGACACCGAGCTGGATGTTTCCCACGGGGTGGTGAGATACCTGGAGCTGGTGAAGCTGGCGGCGCTCGCCGAGCGCCCCGCGGAGGAGGCGGGGGAAGCCGCGGTGGAGGACCTCAACGCCCGCCTGCGCGTGGCGATGACGCCGCTGCAGCGGGAGATCTACGAGAGCTCGCCACTCGATGAGCTGCTGCGCGATGAGCCCTCAGGGGGGGATCCCCCCGGCGGGCGGCAGGAGCGACAGCGCCGCAACGCACGCACGCTGGCGATCGCGGCGCGCGATGAGCCGACGCTCGAGGCCTTCCTGCCACGCAAGGGGGACGGCCTGGTGCTGTCGGCCTCCGATGTCGAGACCTATCGTGGCTGCCCCCTCAGATACAAGTTCGCGCGGGTCTTGAAAATCCCCACCGAGCAGACGCTCCACCAGCGCTTTGGGATCGTGGTGCACCAGGTTCTGGAACGCTTTCACGCCGCCGCCGAGGGTCGCGCTGGGGGGAGTGACGGCGGACCGGCCACGGACGCTGGAGCGCAGAGAACGGGCAGCGGGACGCAGGGGACTGGCAGCGGGACGCAGGGGACTGGCAGCGGGACGCAGGGGACTGACAGCGGGACGCAGGGGACGCTCGCGGAGCTGCTGGCACTGCTCGACGTGGCGTGGCGGCGGAGCGGAATGGGGGATGGGGCACGGGAACGCGAGCTGTTCGGCAAGGCGCGCGCGGCGCTCACCCGCTACCACGAGCGCCTGCGCGAGGAGCCGGCGCAGCCCCAGTGGTTTGAGCGCCAGTTCACCTTCGACCTCGGCCCCCATCACGTGCGCGGGCGCGTCGATCGCGTCGACCGCCTGCCCGGGGGAGGATGGGAATTGATCGACTACAAGACCGGCTACGCCAAAACCGCCGAGGAGCTGAGCGACGACATCCAGCTCTCCCTCTATGCGATCGCGGCACGCGAGGCGTGGGGCCTCACCGACACCCGCCAGGCCTACTACTACGTCCTCGACGACCGCAAGGTGCCGGTTCCCGCGAATGCGGGCAGCGGCGAGTGGGTGAAGCAGGCGGTGCTGGAGGCGGGGGCTGGGATCCTCGCGCAGAGCTTCGAGCCCACCCCCTCGCCCGCGGCCTGCGGGCACTGCGACTACCGCATCGTCTGCCCCGCGGCGGAGCGGTAGCAATTCGCCGACCCACCGTCGGCGAAAGAGCGGTGGCCGAGTTCTGCGAAGATGGGCTTATGCCCACGCGCGAGCAGATCATGGCGTCCCTGGAGGTGGTGATCGACCCCGAGCTGCACCGTTCGATCGTCGAGCTCGACATGGTGCGCTCGATCGACATCGGCGCCAACGGCGTCGTCGACGTGACCGTCTCGCTGACGACGCCGGGCTGCCCGATCAAGGGTCACTTCCAGACGTCCGTCGTCCAGGCTGCTTCTACGCTCGAGGGTGTCACGCATGTCAACGTCTACTTCGACGTGCTCACCGACACTCAGAAGTCCGCGTTGCAGCAGAAGCTCGGGCGTGGCAGCCTGCCCGAGGGCGCGCTCGCTCAGGTCTCGAACATCCTGTGCATCGGCTCCGGCAAGGGCGGCGTCGGCAAGTCGACGCTCACCGCCAACCTCGCCGCCGCGTTGACGGCGGAGGGCAAGCGCGTGGGCATTCTCGACGCTGACGTGTGGGGCTACTCGATCCCCCGCATGTACGGGCTCGGCGCCACCCGCCCGCCGGTGTCGGCGCAACGCAAGATCATCCCGCTCGACGCGCACGGCGTGAAGGTCATGTCGATCGGCTTCTTCGTCGAGGAGGACGCCGCGGTGGTGTGGCGCGGGCCGATGCTGCACAAGGCGCTCACACAGTTCCTGCAGGACGTCGAATGGGGCGCGCTGGACTACCTGCTCGTGGACCTGCCCCCGGGCACAGGCGACGTGTCGATGACGCTCGCGCAGCTACTGCCGCAGGCGCAGTTCGTGATCGTAACCACACCGCAGCCGACCGCGCAGAAGGTCGCGCGCCGCTCCGCGCACATGGCGCACAAGGTCGATCTGGAGATCGGCGGCGTGATCGAGAACATGTCGAGCTTCACCACGCCGGCGGGCGAGCGCTTCACGATCTTCGGCGAGGGCGGCGGCCAGGAGCTGGCGGACGAGCTCGACGTGCCGCTGCTCGGCAAGGTGCCGCTGACGATGCCCCTGCGCGAGCACGCCGACAGCGGCGTGCCACTCGTGATCGAGGACCCTGACGACCCCGCCGCCCAGGCAATCCGCCAGGCAGCGCGGGGCCTGATCGCGATGGCCCCGCTGGAGCTGCCGGTGCTGAACGGCGACGCCGCGACCAACGGCGGCGAGGCGGCCGGCTCCCCGCCGCCGAGCGCCCAGCCGGTCGGCATGTCGCTGCCGATGGCCTGATTGGGAAAGCCCTCGAGCGCCGGTCGTGGGGCAGGGATGCCCCACGCCTCACGCGTTGGTGCCCGCCACCACGCGCGCGGACGATCCCCCACCCCCACCCGCACGAGCGTCCGTGTCTACCTGCTGTTGGCGAAGTACTCCGCGTTGATCTGCGTGTACTTCTGCCACTCATCGGGCAGTTGGTCCTCGGCGAAGCAGGCGTCCACGGGACATGCCTCCACGCACGCATCGCAGTCGATGCACTCGTCGGGGTCGATGTAGAGCATTTCGGCGGCGTCGTACCCGGGCTCATCGGGCGTGGGGTGGATGCAGTCCACCGGGCACACCTCGACGCAGGAGTTGTCCTTGGTGCCGATGCACGGCTCTGCGATCACGTAGGCCATTCGCTTCCTTCTCGAGTCGATGTTTGGCTGCTTGCAGGGGAGCAGGGAATATTAGCGGCGTCCCTGCGCTTGCCCTTTCGGGCTGCATCCCCGCGATCAGGGCGCCGTCAGGCCTGCTTGGGGCCGTAGTGGTGCGGTCGCGGCAGCGGACAGAAGTCCTGAGCGCCCGGCGCCGTCGGGTTGCCGACCCGTATCCACACGCCAGTCCCGTCGTCGAGCGTCAGGCAGGGGGGGACTTCGCCGGGGACGATCTTGCCGTGCGCCAACTCCGCGATCCGCCGGCCCACTGCCGGCGGTGTGCCTGACGCCGGCTCCTTGAGCCCTGCGATCTGCGCCAACACCGCCACGCCGCCGTTGGAGAAGTACGGTTCGATCGCGCCCTGCCGCTGGTTCCAGCTGACGTCGCGCACGCCGTAACGCCGCAGCGCCTGCAGCGTCCCCAGCAAGTCTCCATCCCGGTGCGGCCCCGACACGAGGAACCCGCCGGGATACAGCGTCAGGTAGCCGGGCTGCTGCAGAGCGGTCGGGGAGGCTCCCGGCAGCGTGATCCGGTACTGCGATCCGACGCCGAAGGTGCTCCCCATCATGTTTGCGACTACCACCAGTGCAAGCACGCCCACGGCGACGGCCCGCCGACGGCCGCTGAAATGCGCGATCCAGCCGCCCGCGAACACCGCGGGGTAGAGCAGCAGCGGCATGCTGTAGCGGGTGTCGTGAAAGAAGGTCTCGGTCAAAATCAGCCACGCGACCGACGCGCCGACCGTCAGCTCCAGCGCCAGCGGGCTCACCGGCGCCCGCGCGCGCGTCACCTGTGCGGCGGTGGCGGCCCGGCTTGCGGCGCGGGGCTTCCAACCGCTCTCACGGGTCGGGGGCCTCTTGGCCTTCGCCTGCCCTCCCTTGCCGCCGCGACCCTGCTTGCTTGCGCTCCCCTCGCGCGCGCTCCGTGGGCCCGGGCTCACTTCCTCGGGTGCGCTCGATCGCGCCCGTTTGGGCACGAAGCCGGCGACCGTCCAGACGAAGCCCGCCGCTGCGAGCAGCAGCAGCGGCAGCCCGAGCTCCACGTTGTCGAGGTTCCACAAATACCACTCGAGGTTCGCGCTCGAAAGGCGCGGGGGGGCGATATCTTTGGGAGCGGGCCCCGCTTCGCTCTGGTAGGCGCTCGAGGAGGCCGTCGCCTGGTCTCCGATCCCCTGGATCAACGCGTGCTCGTGGATATACCAAGGGAGGGCGAGCGCAAGGGCGATCGCGGCCAACACCGCGACCCCCGGCCACGCGCCCCGGCCGCCTCGCCACAACGTCACGAGGCCCACACCCAGCACGAAGATCGGGAACGGCTCCTTTGTGAGCATTCCCAGCCCGACCGCCACGCCCGCCAAGGCGCAGGTCCGCAGCTTCGTAAAGCCCTCGCTGGCGATCACCAGCCACACCGACACCGCCACCATCGCCGTCTCCGGAGCGTCGGTCATGAACACGTGGAACTGAGCGGCGATCAGCGGCGAGCCCAGCGCGAACACCACCGCCAGCAGGCCCGCGAGCGGACTGAACGCCAGCCGCCCCACCTTGTAGCAGCCGAGTGCCAGCAGAGTGACGAACACGAGGTTCTCGGCGATGATCGGCGGCGCCACGCCCACCCCGCCGATCGCGATCCCCAGCGAGCCGACCAGGTAGGCGAACGGCGGGTAGGGCACGCTCAGCGTGAGCGCCGTGCCAAGGTTGCCGGCGGCGAGTTCTTTCTGGACGTTCAGGGCGAGATTGAGGTGCAGCCCGGCGTCGAAGATCGGGATGCTGCGATCCTGGGTCAGCCACCAGATGGTGATGCCGATGAACAGCGTCGTGACCCCGATCGCGCCCCACGCCGGCGCCGGCCAGCCGAGCTCGGCGAGGCGCGCCAGGGGCGTGGCGCGCGCGCGGACGCGGGGGGCGGTGACTTCGCTCGCCATCGGCTCAAGTTAGTCCGCGATCTCGGCTGTTGCAACAATTTGGGCCTCTTTGTTTCTGACATTTTGATGCCGTGCGCCCGGATCCCGCCTGCGAGGCTCGGTCCGCTAGGTTGGGGCGCGATGCTGCTGTTGACCGGCGCCACCGGCCAGGTGGGCTCCGCGCTCCTGGGCCGCCTGCTCGCCGAGGGCACGCCCGTGCGCTGCCTGGTGCGTGACCCCCGCCGGCTGGGCACCCGCCGCGTGCGCGTGCAGATCGCGCTCGGCGACCTCGCCGACCCGCCTTCGTTTCGCAACGCGATGCGGGGGGTCGACACGGTGGTGCATCTCGCCGCCGCGATCCGCGACCAGCCGCGCGGATCGATCGAGGAGCTCGGCGGGATCGCCACGTGGCGCATGGTGCAGGCTGCCGAACGCGCGGGCGCCGAGCGCTTCCTGTTCTTCTCGGCGCTCTGCGCCTCCACCCACAGCCGCGCGCGCTTCCTGCGCGCCAAGGCGCTCGCCGAACAAGCGGTGCGCGAGGCGGAGATGCGCTCGGTCGTCTTCTCCCCCTCGATCGTGTACGCCCCGGGCGATCGCTGGCTGACGCTGCTGGAGCGCCTCGCGTTGCTGCCCGCAATGCCGGTGTCGGGCGCTGGTCGCGCGCTCTACCAGCCGATCTGGGCCGAGGACGCCGCCGACTGCGTGATGGCGGCGCTGCGTGCCCCCGACACCGCCGGTTCGTTCGAGCTGGCGGGGCCGCAAACCCTCAGCCACGCTGAGATCGTGAGGGAGGTATTGCACGCGCTGCACCGCAACCGGCCGCTGGTGCACATCCCCACGCCGGTGGTCGCCCGCGGCTTGCGGCTCCTGGAGGCCGCCGCGGGCACCCATGCGATCGCCACCTGGGACGAGGCGGAGTTGATGGAGGTGTCGATGATCTCCACGCGGGGATGCGCGGATGCCGAGATGCTCGGGGTGCGGCCGCAGCCGATGGGAGCGGCGTTGTTGAGGCAGGCGCCTACAGATCGATGAAGGCGGGTGGGGTTGTTTGCTTAATTTTCGGACCCCAACCCTTCATTTTGTGAAGTGGTTAGAGCGCATTTTGTGAAGTGGTTGGAGCGCCGGTCGTCAATCACACCGCCGCCAGCGCAGGCCGGCGCTCGGCCCAGGGGCACGCCGCTTCCAGCTGCGCGCCCAGCGCCAGCAGCGTGCCCTCCTGCGCGGGGCGGCCCACCAGCTGCACCGCCAGCG
>JBEKYV010000062.1:0-11548 GCA_049510515.1 Solirubrobacteraceae bacterium
TTACGTAAGCGGTTGGAAACGCAGGGGCAAAAATTGGCTCCTCAGGTAGGACTCGAACCTACAACCCTCCGGTTAACAGCCGGATGCTCTGCCATTGAGCTACTGAGGAGTGGAAGCACATTGGGTGCGTGCTCAATCGTCAAAGAAATCATATCAGAGGCTCCTTCTGATTGGAACCTCGTGTGTTTGCGCTCTAGCCGCTGGCCGCTCCGCGCCGGGCCGGGTCACGGACCCTCAGTGAACCATGGCGCAGTCATCTGCTAACCTAATTCTCGGCGCTTCGTCCACAACCAGAGTGAGGTGTTTATGCGGGGAGGTTCGCGTTTGCTGACTGCTTTTATGATGATTCTGATCGGTGTGGTTGCTTCAGTTTTTGCTGAGGACTCCCGGGCGGGGGATTCCGCCGTGGCCGCTGGTTCTTCTGGTTCTTCCCGTCCTCCCAAGGCGAAGGTTGTGCCGGTTGAGGATATCGTCCAGGGTCACAAGATCGTCGATCCCTACCGCTACCTGGAAAATCCAGACGATCCCGACACCAAGCTTTATGTCGAGCAGGAACTCAGCTACACGCGCTCCATTCTCGACCCGCTTCCCGGACGCGGCAAGATTAACGCCCGGCTCTCGCAATTGCTGGAGATTGGCACCGTCGGCGCTCCACAGATGGGTGGCCGCTATTACTTTCACACCCGGCGCGAGGGCAATCAGAACCAGCCTATTCTTTATGTGCGCGAGGGCTTGAACGGCGACGATCGTGTGCTTCTCGATGTCAACAAACTGGCGGCCGACGGGACGACGGCGCTCGACTGGTGGTATGCGTCGGAAGACGGGAAGTACGTTGCCTATGGCACGTCGCCAAGCGGATCGGAAGTCAGCACGCTTTATGTGATCGAAACTGCCAGCGGCAAGCTGCTGCCGGATGCGATTGAACGGACGCGAGCTGCCAGCGTCGCCTGGAAGCCTGACAATTCCGGATTTTTTTATACGCGCTATCCGAAGAAGGGAGACGTGACCGAAGGGCAAGAGGTGTACAACCGGCACGTGTTCTATCACGCGTTGGGTACCGATCCGGCGCATGACCCGCTGATTTTCGGCGCGGGCCGCGACCCGGAGTGGTGGCCGAATGTCAGTCTCTCAGAAGATGGACGCTGGTTGCTGATCGATGAGGAGCACGGCTGGACGAAGACGGAAATGTTTCTTCAGGATCTCACTTCGAAGAATCCGCCGGTCGAAATTACCGCGGGCAAGGATTTCCTGTACCTGGCCGACTTTTTTGCGGGCAAACTCTACATCACCACCAACGAAGACGCGCCCCACTATCGCGTCTTTGTCGCAGACGCCACCAACCCCAAGCGCGAAAACTGGAAAGAAATCATTCCACAGACCGATGCCGTGTTGCAGGGCGCAAGCGTGACCGGCGGCAAACTGCTGGCACAGTACGAGCACAACGCTACTTCGGAACTGAAGCTGTTTGCGCTCGACGGCAAGAAACTCGCCGACATTCCATTGCCGGCTATTGGATCTGTTTTCAGCGCATCCGGCCGCTATGACCGCAACGAGATCTTTTTTGGATTCCAGTCTTTCACCGTGCCGCCTTCGATTTATCGCGTCGATTTATCCGGCGTCAAAAGCTCTTTGTGGGCCAAGGTTGACGCGCCCTCCATCGACTCTTCTGCCTATGACGTCGAGCAGGTTTGGTACGCATCGAAAGACACCACGAAAATCCCGATGTTTGTCGTCAGCAAGAAAGGAATGAGGAAAGACGGCAAGAATCCCACGCTGCTCACCGGCTACGGCGGCTTCAACGTCTCGCTGACGCCGAGTTTCAGCCGCAGCATGTTTCTCTGGATGGAGCACGGCGGCATTTATGCGGTCGCCAATCTGCGCGGCGGGGCGGAGTTTGGGGAAGACTGGCATCGCGCCGGGATGCTGGAGAAAAAGCAAAATGTCTTTGACGATTTCATCGCCGGCGGGGAATATCTTATCGCGCAGAAATACACTGACCGCGATCATCTGGCGATTCAAGGCGGCTCGAACGGCGGCTTGCTGATGGGCGCCATGATCACGCAACGGCCCGACCTGTTTCGCGCCGTGGTGTGCCAGGTTCCGCTGCTCGACATGCTGCGCTATCAGAATTTCCAGATCGCGAAGCTTTGGATCCCGGAATACGGCTCGGCGGACGATGCCCGGCAATTCGACTGGCTTTACGCTTACTCCCCGTATCATCACGTAACGCCCGGGCAGGACTATCCCGCCATTTTGTTTATGACGGGCGATACCGACACCCGTGTCGATCCCATGCACGCCAAAAAAATGGCCGCGCTCATGCAAGCGGAAGCCAAAAACGGCAACAGCCAGCAGAAGCCGATTCTGCTGCGGATAGAAACCAAAGCAGGGCATGGACAGGGCAAGCCGGTTACCAAGCAAATCGAAGAGAGCACAGATATGTATTCATTCTTGTTCTGGCAATTAGGGATAAAGCCGTGATTCGGAGAAACGGGGCTCGCGCGAGCGGGGTCGAAGGGTGAAGCAGCGACACGCGTAAGCTCGTAGGATTTTCAGGCAATGCAGATCGCCCTGTGCCCGGCCGTGTCGTCTGTGGTTAAATGATGTCGGTGGCGCCCGAGCAGAAAATCCGAGTGCTGGTAGCGAAGCCCGGCCTGGACGGCCATGACCGCGGCGCCAAGGTAATCGCTCGCGCGCTGCGCGATGCGGGCATGGAGGTGATCTACACCGGCCTCCACCAGACGCCCGAGCAGATCGTCGAGACCGTGATCCAGGAGGACGCCGACGCGGTGGGCCTCTCGATCCTCTCCGGCGCCCACATGACGCTCGTGCCGCGCGTCGTCGCTCTGCTGCACGAGCAGGGCGTCGACGATGTGCTGGTGACCGTCGGCGGCACGATCCCCGCGGAAGACATCCCCGAGCTCAAGCGTTTGGGGGTGGCCGAGGTCTTCACGCCAGGTGCGCCCACGCAGGCGATCGTGGACTTCATCCGCGCCGGCGTGACCGACGATTGATTGACTCGTCAGTCAACCGCTTAAACCGGTAGCATTGTCGCGTCCAAGACACCCATGAGGAGATCGACCGAATGAAGATTTGCGTCCTTGTCAAGGAGGTTCCGGACGCCGCCGTCGAGAAGCGCATCGACCCCTCGACGGGGCGCATGGACCGCAGCGGGGAGAAGAACCTCAACCCCTACGACACCCACGCCATCGAGGCTGCCATGCAGATTCGCGAGGGCGGCGTGGCGCCGGTGGAGGAGATAGTGGCCGTCACGATGGGCCCGGAGAGCGCCGTTCGTGCGCTGCACAAGGCCGTCTCGCTCGGCGCCGACCGCTCGGTGCACCTCACCGATCCGGCGGTCGCCGGCTCCGACGTGGCCGCCACCGGCTATGCGCTTGCCAAGACGCTGCAGCGCGAGAGCCCCGATCTGGTGCTGCTCGGCCAGCAGTCTGACGACGGCGAGTGCTACACGATCGGTGCCGTCGTCGCCGAGCACCTCGGCATGCCGTCGCTCACGCAGGTGATCAAGATGGACGTCGCCGACGGTGCGTTGCGCTGCGAGCGCCAGGCCGAGTACGGCTACGACACCGTGCAGGTCGGCCTGCCCGCGGTGATCTCCGTCGGCGACGCGATCAACGAGCCTCGCTACCCCTCGCTGAAGGCGATCATGGGCGCCAAGAAGAAGCAGCTTGACACCGTTGGTGTCGGCGACGTGGGGATCGACGCCTCGAAGGTCGGGGGCGATAACTCCGCCGCGCAGTGGGTCGCCGCGAAGGCCCCGCCCGCGAAGGCCGCCGGGGAGATCATCGAGGACGAGGACACGGGAGAGACGGTCGAAAAGATCGTCGCCTGGCTCGACGAGAGGAAGCTGATCTGATGCCGAACATCCTGGTTTACGCGCTGCACTACGAAGGCGCGATCAACAAGAACTCGCTCGGCGCCGTCTCCGAGGGCGCGAAGCTGGCCGCGCAGCTCGGCGGCGAGGCGCACGCGATCCTGCTCGGCGAGAGCGTCCCGCATGAGCTGGCGGCCACGCTCGGCAAGTACGGCGCCAAGAAGGTGCTGGTCGCCGAGGGCCCCGAGGGTCTCGCGCAGCCGCTGGTCGACGCGATGGCTGCGGCGATCTCCGGCGGCTCGGGCTCCGGCGGCTCCGGCGGCGACTACAAGTACGCGCTGTTCGGCGGCGGCCTGCTCGGCTTCGAGATCGGAGCCGGCCTCGCCGCGCGCCTCGGCGCCGGCGTCGCGATGGAGGTCACGGGAGTGCGCGCCGAGGGCGGTGAGCTGATCGCAGAGCGCCCGATCCTCGGCGACTCCGCGATCTCCGAGATCAAATACCGCTCGCCCGTCGGGATCATCATCGGCCGCCTCAACGCCTTCGAGATCAGCGACGCCAGCGGCGCGGACGCGCCCGTGGAGCAGCTCTCCTTCGAGCTCTCCCCGCACGCTGGCCAGGCGAAGATGATCACCCGCGGCGAACAGCGAGGCGCCGACGTCGACATCGAGGGCGCCTCGATCCTCGTCGCCGGCGGGCGCGGCCTCGGCAAGGCGGAGGGCTTCCAGCTCTGCGAAGACCTTGCGGCGGCCTTCGGCGGAAACACCGCCGTCGCCGCCACGCGCGCCGTGGTCGACGCCGGCTGGTACCCCTACGCCGCACAGATCGGCCAGACCGGCAAGACGGTCTCACCGAAGCTCTACCTCGCCGCCGGCATCTCGGGGGCGATCCAGCACAAGGTGGGAATGCAGTCCTCGGAGAACATCGTCGCGATCAACAAGGACTCCAATGCGCCGATCTTCGAGTTCTCCGACCTCGGCATCGTCGGCGACCTCAACAAGATCCTGCCCAAGCTGACCGACGCGGTGAAGGCGAAGAAGGCCAGCTAGGCGGAGATCGAGGGAACTCGAGGCGATGAGCCACGCCGACCCGAAGGGAGCATCTGAGCACTATGTCCGGGCATAACGGTTCCAGCAACGGCAGGGTCGTCCCCGCGGCCTACCCGCCGCCGGTCGACTCCAAGAAGGAATTCGTCAAGCGGGGCCTGGACCCCGAGGACGAGCTGATCGAGGTCGGCGTGGCGATCGTCGGCGGCGGCACCGCGGGCCTCGCCTGCGCGAACCGCCTGCTGCAGCTGTTGGGAGACGATCCAGAGACGATGGAGCGCCTCGGCGAAGTGCCGGTCGCGGTGATCGAGAAGGCGAAGACCTGCGGCGGGCACAACCTCTCCGGCGCGGTGATGAACCCGGGTCCGCTGCGGGAGCTCTTCCCGGAGCTCACACGCGAGCAGTGGCGCCAGGAGGGCTTCGCCTTCGGCGAAGTCAAGAAAGAGGCGATCTACGCGCTGCCCAACAGCAAATCGAAGATCCGCATCCCGCCGCCGCCGCCGCTGAACAACCATGGCAACGAGGTGATCTCGGTCTCCGCGCTGGCGCGCTACCAGCAGCGCGTGGCGGAGGAGGCCGGCGCCTACATCCTCACCGAGACGGCCGCCACGCAGCTGATTGTGGAGGGTGGGGAGGGGTCCGATTCGGGGCAGGCGGCCCGCGTGGTCGGGGTGCGCTCGGGCGACAAGGGCCGCGGCAAGGATGGCGAGGAGCTCGGCAACTTCGAGCCCGGCACCGACATCAAGGCGCAGGCTACGGTGCTCGCCGAGGGCTGCTGGGGCCACGTCACCGGCGCCGCGATCAAGGAGTTCGACCTCGCCGCCGGGCGCGAGCCGCAGGGCTGGGAGCTCGGCGTCAAGGAGGTTTGGAAGGTCACCAAACCGCTCGACCGTGTGATCCACACGCTCGCCGGGTGGCCACTGAAGATCTCCGCCAAGTACGGGCAGATCGGCGGGTCGTGGGCGTACCCGATGAAGAACGAGAAGACCGGGGAGGACCTCGTCTCGATCGGCTTCATCGTCGACCTCGACTACGCGGACGCGACGACCTCCGCGCACGACCTGCTGCAGGAGATCAAGCTGCACCCGCTGTTCAAGGGGATCCTCGAGGGCGGCGAGCGCGTCGCCTGGGGTGCCAAGGCACTGCCGTCCGGCGGCTACTGGGCGATGCCGAAGCTCTCGATGCCCGGCGCGGTGCTGGTTGGCGACGCCGCGGGGATCATGAACCTCGCCTCGCTGAAGGGCGTGCACTACGCGGTCAAGTCGGGGATGCTCGCGGCGGAGTCGATCTACGCGGCGCTCAAGCGCGGGGAGTCGTCGTTCGAGAACTATGAGCACGTGGTCGAGGACTCGATCATCGGCAAGGACCTGTGGGAACAGCGCAACACCCGCCAGCCCTTCCAGAAAGGGCTGCTCAGGGGCGGCCCGATCGTCAACCTGATGATCGCCACCAAAGGCCGCTTCCCCGGCGGGCGCTGGGCGCTGCACCGCAACGACGCCAAGCCGATGTTCATCGGCGACAGCAAGGACTCCTACCCAAAGCCCGACGGCAAATACACCTTCGACAAGCTCTCCTCGGTGTTCATCACCGGCAACGCCACCCGCGACGACGCCCCCAACCACATCCGCGTGCAGAAACACGTGCCGCGCGAGGTCGCCGAAACGTGGCGCTGGATGTGCCCGGCAGGCGTCTACGAGATCCCCGAGGACGCACCTGAGCACGGCATGGTCGACGTGACCGTCAACTACACCAACTGCGTGCAGTGCGGGGCGATCACCGCCAAGGGCGGGCGTTTGACCACGCCCGAGGGGGGCGACGGGCCGCTGTACCAGATACTCTAGGCGCCCCACCAGAGCTTCCGGGCCATGCGGGAATGTACTGGCTCGTCTGAAAAAGTCAATCCATGCGTGTGCTTGCGCAACCACGGCCCCTCTCGGAGTGTTAGGGAAGAGCGATGTCAAGATCGATCCTCTCAATGGCTGTGAGCACGGCGGCATTGCTGGCGCTTCCGGGAACCGGCACAGGCACGACTGCCCCGACCACCCCGACCCTCAGCGCCGGCGTCGAACAGTGCGTGACGGCGCCGGCCCAGGCGGCCCGCTCGGTGACGTTCACGGGGCAGATGGAAACAGTCGCGGGCGCACACCGGATGGCGATCGAGATCGTGGTGCAGGAGCACACGATCGAAGAAGAAGGCTTCCACACGCTCACCAGCGCGGGCCTCGGATCCTGGCAGCGCTCCGAAGCGGGGGTCAAGATCTACAAGGTGCGCCAGGCGGTCACCGACCTCCCCGCGCCCGCCGTCTTCCGCGCGATCGTGCGCTACCGCTGGATGAACGAAAAGGGCGTGATCATCCGCCACGACGAGCGCCGCACCCCCCTTTGCAAGCAGCCCGGGGAACGCGCCAAAACCGGAACGACGTCGCTCGCTACAATGCACTTAGCATGAAGACCGCGATCCACCCCACATACACGCAGGCCCACGTGCGCTGCACCTGCGGCAACGAGTTCACGACGCGCGCCACGCGCGATGAGATCCACGTCGAGGTGTGCTCCAACTGCCACCCGTTCTACACCGGCCGCCAGAAGCTGGTGGACACGGGAGGGCGCGTCGAGCGCTTCCAGCGCCGGATGGCGAAGGGCCGCCTGCGCCAGGCGCAGAGCGCCGCCGCGGCCGGTCAGAAACAGCCCGAGTAGCCGATGGCCACCGCCGTTGCTCCACCGCAGGCGGCGGCCGGGAATGACACCGACGGCCAGCTGGTAGCCCAGCGCGACGCCCCGCTCGGCGGCCAGGCGGTACTGGAGGGCGTGATGATGCGCGGGGTCTCCAACTGGGCGGTGGCGGTGCGCAAGCCTCAAGAAAAGGAGCCCCTCGGCGAGATCGAGGTGACAAGCTTCCAGCTGAGCTCCCCCCTGCGCCGTCACCGCATCCTGCGCCTGCCGATCGTGCGCGGCGTGGTCGCGCTGGGCGAGTCGATGGCAATCGGCTTCCGCGCGCTGAGCGTCTCCGCCAACGCGCAGCTGCCCCCGGCCGAGAGCACGGGCGACGGCGACGGCCCCGGCGCCGGGCAGGAGGGCGCGGAGGCAGAGTCCCAGGAGATCCCAGGCGCGGTGTGGTTTGGGACGATCGTCATCGCGATGGTGTTCGCGATCGGCCTCTTCTTCCTCGTGCCGGTGGGCATCACCAGCCTGATCAAGGGCCAGCTCAGCAACTCCTCCGTGCTGTTCTGGCTGGTGGAGGGCCTGATCCGCACTGCGATCTTCCTTGGCTACATGCTGGCGCTCTCGCGCCTGAAAGACCTGCGCCGCGTGTTTGAGTACCACGGCGCCGAGCACAAGACGATCTCCTGCTACGAGGCGGAGCTGGAGCTGACGCCGACGAACGCGCAGCGCTTCTCGCGCCTGCACCCCCGCTGCGGCACGAGCTTCCTGCTGGTGGTGATGATCGTGGCGATCTTCGTATTCGCTCCGATCGGCCTGCCAGCCTGGTACTGGCTGGTGCTGACACGCATCATCGGCGTGCCGATCATCGCCGGCATCTCCTTCGAGATCATCAAGTTCGCCGGGCGCAACCGCCGCCGCCGCTGGGTGCAGGCGCTGATGTGGCCGGGATTGAAGCTGCAGCTGCTCACGACCCGCGAGCCCGACCTCCACCAGCTGGCGGTGGCGATCGCGGCGCTGGAGGCGGTGCTCGTCCACGAGACCCCGGGCGAGCTGAGCGCCGCCGACCTGGTGGGCGTGGAGGTCGTGGCGTAGGGGCCTCAGACGGCGAGGATCTCCTCCGGCGTGAGGCGGACATCGAGACCATCGACGGCGAAGCCGCTGCAGGACACGCCTACCAGGAGGGTGTCGTCGCTCGCGCCGGGGATCAGCGCGCGGTGCCGGATCAGCTCGCTCAGATCGCGGCGGTCGAGTGCGTGCCGCTCGCGCCACTTGATCGAGCCGACGAAGTCGATCCGCCCGCTGCCGGTCGGTCCGCGGCCGCCCACGAGATCGACCTCCACGCTGTTGTCGCGGTTCCAGAAGGAGCCGAGGAATTCGGCGCCGCCGAAACGCGGGTCGGGGAGCAGCGCCTGGATCGCGTCGCGAACCAGCGGCTCGATCGCACGGCCCGCAAACGAGGGCCAGGACTCGCGGATCTGCCGGAGGACGAGATCGCCGCGGCCTCGCTCGATCGTGGGGATGCTGGCGCGGACGAAGCGCAGCCAGAAGCGCAGGTAGGGGTCGGAGACGTGGTAGCGCGAGAGCTTGGGGCGCGGCTGGGCGGAGTAGGGCAGTGCCTTGTCGATCACGCGCTTGGCGATCAGCGTGGCGAGCGCCGTCTCGAGTGTCTTGTTGGATATCTGCGCCCGCTGCAGGATCGCCGTGAACGTCCGCTCGCCGGCCCCGATCGCTTCGAGCGCGTCACGCGCTCGTAGCTCTGCCGGGAACTCGGCCCCCAGCGAGCGCTCGCCGAGCACGATCAGCGGCGACTCGGGGTTTTGCAGCTCGCGGCGCAGGAACTTCCAGAGATCCTCGCCTCGCCGCCAGATCTCCGCGAGCCGCGGAAAGCCACCAATCGCCAGATACGCGTCGAGCGCGGCGGTGGCGGACAGCCCCAGCATCTCGCCGATCGCCGCGGGGGAGAGTGGCCCGATCGTCATCTCGGTGAGGCGTCCGTACAGTGGCCGGCCGTACTCGCCAAGGGCGCTCATCATCGATATGTCGGAGCCGATCAGCAGCAGCAGCACCGGTAGGGCCTCCAAGCTGCGGTCCCACTGCTTCTGGACGATCGCCTCAATCGCCGGCTCGCTCTCGATCAGGAACGGCAGCTCGTCGATCACGAGCACGAGCGGCCGCGCCGGGGAGGCGCCGCTGGCGGCGATCGTCAACGCGGCCTCCCACGAGCCGATCGGTCCCGCCGCGGCGACGCTGGCGGCGTCCGTACGGGATGCCGCCAGCTGCTCGGTGAAGCTGCGCAGCTCCTCGGTGGCACCCTGGCGTGAGGCGGTGTAGAAGATCGCGTTCGCTCCACTGCGGCGGATGAACTCCTCGACCAGGCGCGACTTGCCGATCTGCCGCCGCCCCCGGAGAGCGAGCATCCGCCCTGCTCCCCGCGTGCGCACCTGGTCGAGATGCTCTTGAAGGGCGAGGAGTTCGGTCTCCCTGCCGACGAAGTGCCTCGCGCCCATGGATGAAGTGCTCATAGATGAAGTGTAACCAAGTAAACACTCCTCGACCACACTTTTGCAAACCACACTTCAGGTCGCAGCCCGGTGACGTCCGCTGCCGCCAGGGCCCCCGCGCCGCCGCCGCCGGCCGCCGTCCGCCTGTCGCCCCCGCGCATGCTGGCCACGGCGGGGCACCACATAGACTGGACCGGATGATCGAAGACCTCGTCGAGCAGATCGAGGCGCGCTTCGCCGAGCTGGGCGCGCAGCTGACGGACCCCGCCGTGATAAGCGACCGCGCGCGCTACGCGGAGGCGGGGCGTGCTTACAGCCAGCTGGAGCCGGCGGCGAAGCTGGCCGCGCAGTGGCGTAGGGCGCAGGATGATGCGGCGGGCGCGGAGGAGCTGCTGAGCGAGGACGGCGAGGACGCGGAGGTGCGCGAGCTGCTGAGCGGCGCCCGCGAACGCAGCGAGGGCCTGGAAGAGGAGATCCGCCTCGCGATGGTCGAGGAGGACCCCAACGACGAGAAGAACGTGATCGTCGAAATCCAGGGCGGCGCCGGCGGCGATGAGGCGGGGCTGTGGGCGGGCGACCTCTACCGGATGCTGACCCGCTACGCCGAGCGCCGCGGCCTGCAGGTGGAACCGCTGGAGTCGGGCGAGGGCAAGTACACGTTCGCGATCAAAAGCGCCGGCGGAGCCCGCTCATCCGCAGGCCCCCCACCCGGCGGGGGCGCGTACTCGATCTTCAAGTTCGAGGGCGGCACCCACCGCGTGCAGCGCGTGCCCGCGACTGAGTCCCAGGGCCGCATCCACACCTCGACGGCGACCGTGGCGGTGCTGCCCGAGGTCGAGGACGTCGAGGTCGAGATCGACCAGAACGACCTGCAGATCGACGTCTACCGCTCGACCGGCCCGGGCGGCCAGTCGGTAAACACGACCGACAGCGCGGTGCGCATCACGCACAAGCCCTCCGGCATCGTGGTGGCGATGCAGGACGAGAAGTCGCAGCTGCAGAACCGCGAGAAGGCGCTGCGGGTGCTGCGCGCGCGCCTGTACGAGCGGGCGCTGGCCGAGCAGCAGGCCGAGCTGGCGGCGGACCGCCGCGCGCAGGTCGGCACGGGCGACCGCGCGGAGAAGATCCGCACCTACAACTACGGCGAGCGGCGCGTAACCGACCACCGCATCAAGCTGACCACGCACAACCTCGACGCGGTGCTGGAAGGCGAGCTCGACGAGCTCACCCAAGCATTGCAGTCCGACGAGAAGCGCCGCCGGCTGGAGGCGCAGACCGCGGCACCGCAATGATCCGCGCGCACAGGGGGTGGGGAGGGGCGGCCCCCCAAGGGGGCCGGGGGGCGGTGCTCGCACCTCATTCCGAGGCCGGTGCGTACTTCAAACGCGCCCCGCCGATACAGGCGGTGAGCGCCAAGGACGCGCTCGACGGAGCGATCACGGCCTTCGGCGCAGCCGGCGTGGAAACCCCACGCCTCGACGCCGAAGTGTTGCTCGCGCACATTC
>JBEKYV010000063.1:0-11443 GCA_049510515.1 Solirubrobacteraceae bacterium
CGTTCCCGGCGTTCGCGGCGATCCTGTTCCTGATGGGGATCTCGATGGGGATGTTCGCCTCGCCCAACCGCGCGGCGGTGATGAACAGCCTGCCGCCCCAGCACCGGGGGGCGGGAGGGGGCATGAACCAGACCTTCCAGAACTCCGCCCAGGTGCTGTCGATCGGGATCTTCTTCACGCTGATGATCCTCGGCCTGGCGGCCAGCCTGCCGCAGACGCTCACCTCCGGCCTGAAGGCCCACGGCATCTCCGCCGCCACCGCCGCGAGCGTCGCGCACGTGCCGCCCGTGTCCGTCCTGTTCGCCGCCTTCCTCGGCTACAACCCGGTCGAAAATCTCGTCGGCGCGCACGCGCTGGCGGCGGTGGCGCCCGCCAACCACGCCGCGCTCACTGGCCGCAGCTTCTTCCCGCAGCTGATTTCCGCGCCGTTCAGCTCGGGCCTGCACGAGGCGTTTGCATTTGCGATCGTCGCCTGCCTGATCGCCGCGGGTGCGTCACTGCTGCGGGGCGGCAAGTATCACTATGCGCCGTCCGACGCCCCCGCTGCTCCCGTCACCAACGGGACGGCACCCAGCCTGCGGGACATCACGATCACGCGAACACCGACCAAGGAGGAGCAGCATGCAGGTTGAGTGGTATGGCCAGTCGGCGTTTCGTCTCAGCTCGGCCGAGACGACGCTCGCAATCGACCCGTTCGGGGACATGTCGGCGCTCGCCGGCGCGCGCGGGATGCAGTGGGACTACCCACTGATCAAGGGCGTGGAGGCGCAGCTGCTGCTGGTCACCCACGAGCACATGGACCACAACGGCGTGGAGGCGATCGGCGGCGACCCGGCGATTCTGCGCTCCACGGCGGGCAAGCTCCAGTCGCCGATCGGCGAGGTCACGGCGATCGCCTCCGAGCACGACGAAGCGGCCGGCACCGAACGGGGCCCCAACACGATCTTCGTGTTCGAGCTGGACGGCGTGCGCGTGGCGCACTTCGGCGACTTCGGCCAGAGCGCGCTGCGACCCGAACAGGAGGCGGCGCTCGGCAAGGTGGACCTGCTGATCCTGCCGGTCGGCGGCGGCCCCACGATCGGCGCCGAGGGCGCCACCACGATCGTCGAGCGCCTGGCGCCGCGCTGGGTGGTGCCGATGCACTACCGCACGCCACGGATCGGCTTCCTCGAAACCGCCGACGCGTTCCTCGAGCGCCGGCCAAACGTGCACCGCCTGGACGGCGCCACCTTCGACACGTGGGAGCTGCCCGAGGTGGAGGGCCCGCTTGTAGTGGTGCCGGCGGCGCCGTAGTCCCGCTACGCTGTAGGCGGCAGGGCACCTCGGCAAGGAGACAGTATGAGACTCCCGATCGTAGTCGCAGGCATGGCCGCAACCGGTTTGTTGGCCGGCGGCGTGCTGGTGCTGGCGGCCGAGGCTGAAACGACCTCGACCTCCACGCCGCAGACGAGCGCGCCACTGCGCACGGTCAGCGTGGAAGGCGTCGCCAAGACGCCGGTCGTCTCTACGGCCAGCAGCGAAGCCGCGATCGCCGCCTACCGCCAGGCGATGGCAGCCGCGATCACCGACGGCCAGGCCAAGGCGCAGTTCCTCGCCGAAAAGGCCGGCGCCACGCTCGGGCAGGTGCAGAGCATCGCCGAAGGCAACGGCTACATCGAGTGCCCCGGGGAAGTCGAATACGAAGGCGCCCAGCCCGACTTCGGCTCCGGCTCGATAATCGCCCGCACCGTCTCAGCCCCCGCGGCGGCCCCTCAGCTGGAGAAAGCGCACAAAACCAAGCCGCCCGCCAAGCACCACAAACGGCGCACCGCCAAGACGTCGGCCACCGAATCGTGCACTGTCTCAACGCAGGTCGCGCTGACCTACCAGCTGGGCTAACCCTACCCCGCGCGCTCAGCAGCCAGCAGCCCTCGCAGCGTCCACAGCGTGAACACGCCGATCAGCGCTACGGCGCAGATGTACGCCAGCGCCGTGTGGTTGTGCACGCCGGAGATCAAACCGCGGCCGGCGTCGAGGAAGGCCGTTGCGGGGTTGACCGAGGCGACCGAGTGGATCCAGCCGCGCAGCAGTGGCAGCGGCACAAAGACCGGCGCGAGGAAGAGGATCAGGAAGACCGGTGTCTGCATCAACGGGCCCGCTTGAATCGTGCGGAAGCGGAATGCCACGCCGGCGGCCCAGCCGAAGCCGACGAGCACCAGCAGCGCCGCCAAGGCGTAAAGGCCGAACATGTCGACGCCGTCGCCGGTGATCTGCATGCCCGCGAGCAGCGCCACGCCGGTCACCACGGTGAGCGTGATCGTCGCCCGCGTGAGCGCCACCAACGCATAGCCGAGCGCGACCCCACGGCGGTTGCCGGCGGCCAGCATCAGGCGCCGCGCGAAGCCGCTCTCGAAGTCGAAGGCGATCGTGAAGCCGGTGAACAGCCCGCTGAACATCGCCGCCTGCAGCAGCACGAACACGAACTGAAAGGCGGTGTAGCCGGCGGGGAAGTCAAAGCCGGGCACCCCGCCGAGGGCGGAGAGGCCGCCGGCGAAGCTGGCGAGGAAGATCAGCGGAAACACGAGCGAGGGGATCGCGAGCTCGGGCCGGCGCACGTAGGTGTGCACGCCGCGCCATGCGATCGCCAAGGCAACGCCCCATACGGTGCTGCGCGCCTGGGGCTCGTGTGGGGTGGCCGGCGAAGGGGAGGAGGGGGGAGTAGGAGGGGGCTCGCCCGAAGTGGTGTGCGTAGTGGCGCTCACGTTCGTTGCAGCCTCGTTTTCATCGCCCATTGCACGGCGAGCAGGCCGAGGAGGAGCAGCCCGATCGCGACGCCGAACCCTCGCAGCAGCGCGGTTTGATCCCAGCCGAAGATGTAGAGGCTGCGGAAGCCCTCGATCAGATAGGAGATCGGGTTCCAGGTGGCCACGGTGTGAAACCAAGGCGTCTTCAGCAGCGAGCGGGGCAGGTTGGAGGAGGAGAGGAAGATGAACACGAAGAACAGCGGGAACAGGCCCTGCACCGCTTCGCTTGAGCCGGTGCGCAGAGCCGCGACGCAGCCGAACGAGGAGAAGGCGAGCGCGGTGAGCGAGCCGAGCACGATCACCACCAGCGCGCCGCCGAGGCCGGCATCGAGGTGGGCGCCGACGAGGACGCCGAGCAGGATGTAAACAACCGACTGCATCGCTCCCAGCGCGGCGACGCCGACGAGCAGCCCGGCGATCAGCGAGACGCGCCGCAGGGGGGTTAGCGCGAGGCGGTTGAAGAAGCCGGTCTCGATGTCCTCGGCGAGGTTGGTGCCGGTGTTGATCAGCGAGAACATCGCCCCCTGGATGAACGCCACGGCGATCGCGAACGACACATAGGAATGGGTGGGGAAGCCCGGCAGCAGCGTGGCGGCGTGCAGGCCGCTGGCGTTGATGATCAAAAGGATCGCGGGGAAGAAGATGATCGGGAACATCTGGAAGGGCTGGCGCAGCGTCTTCAGCATCGAGCGCTGGGCGAGCGAGCCCACCTGGGTGATCAGCGAAGCGCTCACGCGGGGATTGTCTCGGGGGCCGGCTCGGCGTCGTCGTCCTCGGCGGAACCCTCCAACGAGCGGCCGGTCTTGGCGAGAAAGACATCGTCGAGCGTGGGGGAGTGCAGGCGCAGATCGGCCACCTGCAGATTCTCCGCGTCGATCGCGCGAACGATCTCCGCGAGGTCGCCGGCGCCCCGGGGCAGCCGCACGGCGACGCCGTTGCTCGCCGCCGCGGCGGGCTCGCCGAAGCGCTCGAGCACCGCCGCGAGCCGCTCGCGCTCGCCCGGGTCGTGGGGAACCGCTTCGACCGACGGTCGCCCGATCGCGGCCTTCAGCTCGGCGGGCGTGCCCTCGGCGACGATCCGCCCGTGGTCGATGATCCCCACGCGGTCGGCCAGCGCGTCGGCCTCCTCGAGGTACTGCGTCGTGAGAAAGACCGTCACGCCGTCGACCGACAGGCGCCGCACCTCATCCCACAGCGCGGCGCGGCTCTGCGGGTCGAGACCGGTTGTCGGCTCGTCCAGGAACAGCAGCCGCGGCCGGTGCACCAGCGCAAGCGCGAGGTCCAAGCGGCGCTTCATTCCGCCCGAGTAGCCGCCGACCTTGCGCTCGGCCGCCTCGGTGAGCCCGACCTGCGCGAGCAGCTCGCGCCCACGAGCCTCGCGCTGCGGTTTGGGCAGGCCATGCAGGGAGCTCTGCAGGCGCATGTGCTCGCTGCCCGTGAGGAAGGGATCGAGGGCGGAGTCCTGCAGCGAGGCGCCGATCAGGCGCCGCACCTCGGAGCCGTGGTGCACCACGTCGAGCCCCGCCACCCGCGCCGAGCCGGCGGTGGGCGGCAGCAGCGTCGTCAAGATCAACGACGTGGTCGACTTGCCCGCGCCGTTGGGGCCGAGAAACCCATAGATCTCGCCAGGCGCCACGCGCAGGTCGATCCCATCGACGGCCCGCACGCCGCCCTTGAAGTCGCGGACGAGGCCGTCGACCTCGATGCCGTTGTCGCCCTTCTCAGCCATGGAGGCTTCTGACCTTATCGAGCGCGCCCCCGGCCTCTGCATGCGCCTGATTATGACGCCTGCCGAACAGGTGTTCCCGTCCGGTACCGGAGATAGGGTGGTGCTCGTGCAGAAGAACCGCGCTCTGGACTCCTCTGATCTGCGCAAGGCCCGCGGAGCTTTTTTCACCCCTCCCGCGATCGCTGACTTTTTGGCGCGCTGGGCCATACGCGGGGCGGACGATCGAGTGATGGACCCGACGTGCGGCGAGGCAGTCTTCCTGCTCTCCGCGGCCGATCGACTGAAAGCGCTCAACGCAGAGCCCACGGCGATCTCGCGGCAACTTACGGGAGTCGACCTGCACCGACCGTCGCTCAAGGCTTCGGCGGCGATGCTTGCCGCGGAAGGAACTGGCGCGAACCTCGTGCGCTCAGACTTCTTCGATCTCCAGACGCCGGCGCAGATGGGAGATCGGGTTGGGTGGCAGGATGCGGTGATCGGGAACCCGCCGTTCGTGCGCTACCAGGAGCACCGTGGCACGGTCCGCAGGCGTTCAGCCGCCGCCGCACTGGCTCAGGGCGTACGTCTCTCCGGTCTCGCGTCATCTTGGGCAGCAACCCTCGTACACGCATCGGCATTTCTCAAGCCGAGCGGACGTCTGGCGATGGTGCTCCCAGCAGAGCTGCTGAGCGTTGGCTATGCCGAGCCGATCCGGCGCTGGCTTCGCACCCGGTTCAGGGTCGTCAACCTGGTGATGTTCGAGCGGCTGCAGTTCCGCGACGCCGACGAGCAGGTGGTGCTGGTCGTGGCGCACGGCACCGGCCCCTGCGCTCCGTTCTGCATCTACCACGTCGAGGGTGCCGACGATCTCGCAGATCTTCACCCCCTGGACCCTGTGGGCGCCACCCCCGCGGCTGAGGGCAAGTGGAGCGACCTCGTGCTGTCGCTCGATGTGCGACAGCTTTTCGAGTCGGTTGCGCTCGAGCGCATGGTGCGCCTCGACAGCTATGGCACACCCGAACTGGGAACCGTCACTGGCGCCAACAATTACTTCGCGATCTCTGAGGGCACGCGCAAGACGTATGCCATCCACGAGCGACACCTCAAGCGCATCTCCCCGCCCGGCACCCGTCACCTGAAGGGCTTGGCCTTCTCCCACGCCCAGTGGGAGGAGTTGAAGCTCGCGGGAGAGCGAGTGTGGCTTTTGCATCCACAGGCCAAGTCGCGAAGCAAGGGCTTGAGCGACTACATCGCCCACGGTGAAGCGGAGGGCATCCCCGATGCCTACAAGTGCACGGTGCGCGACCCATGGTGGCGTCCACCGGCGGTGTCCGCTCCCGATCTTTTCTTTACGTATATGTCCCATCGCTACCCGCGACTGATCGAGAACGCGGCTGGGACGACCTTCTTGAACTCGATGCACGGGGTACGCCTGAAAGCAGACGCGCCGAGCTTGGCGCGCGAGGCACTGCCGCTCCTCGCGCTCAACTCAGCGTCGATGCTCGGTGCCGAGGTGATGGGTCGTTCATACGGGGGAGGCATCCTCAAGATGGAGCCACGCGAGGCCGCCGGGCTCCCGGTGCCACCGCCGCAGGCGCTGCGCGAGGCGTGGCGCACGCTCGCAAGACAACGCTCGAGCCTCGATGCCGCGCTCCGGCGCGGTGAGTGGTGGAGCGTGGTGGCCGAGGTCGATCGCCGGCTGCTCAAGGGAGCGATGGGTCTCAACAACTACCAGGTGCTCGCGATTCGTGACGCCGCCACGCTGCTACGCGCCCGTCGAACTCGGCAAAGTGATCTGAATGGCCAGAGCGCCAAAACCTGACGTACTTGCCGAGCTTGACGATCTTCTCGCCGCCGGTGGCACCGACGTGCCGCCGTGGCGTAAGCCGGACGCCGCGAGCGACGAGCACGAGCGCGAGTATGTCCCCGACTACGCCATGCTCCGCGACCTGCTGGCGGTGCCGATCGAGCAGGGACACGCGCGCTCGCAGCAGTCCGGACGCGTCGCGAAGTCGCTCGACGCCTACATCGCGTATGAGCTGCGCCGCGCCGGCTTCGATGCCGTATCGGTGTTTCCCCGAGCGCGACAACCGCGAGTGCTCTCGCCGGAGCTCGCGGAGATCGAGCAGGCCATCGAGAGGCTTCTCCAGTTGCTGGCGGACTACGAGGCGCTCGGAAACCGGCTGCAGCCACCCGATCTACGGAGCTATGTCAAGCGGGTTGCCGAGGCCATGCCCGGCGTCTCGGAGACCAAGGTGCTGGGGCGTTTCTACACCAAGCAGGTGGACGCGGTGGTGCTCGCCGACTGGCTGCGCGGGCCCGATGTCCTTGTATCGGGCAAGACGCAGTTCAGCTCTTATCTCAACAACAAGAACAACCGCTACGAGGAGGCCATCGGAGAGGCTCACAACCTGCGCGACCGCTATCCCTTGACCGCGATGGGCTTTGCATACCTGGTGCGCAGCAACGTGTTCGAAGGCGGCGCATACGAGTTGCTCCGAGACCTTCTCGTGCGACTTCGCCGGCCGGATGGTCCCTTTGATGGCACGGTGCTGCTCGTGGCCGATTGGGACGGGGACACGGCGAGGCCCAAGCTCAATCGGGTCGAAGATCCCGCGCCAACCCTGGCGCTTCCTCGCTTTTTCGAGGACTTGCTCGACGCCGCGATGTCCTACACGCCGGTCGATATCCATGAGCGGGTGCGGGCTCTCAAGCGCGCGTAGAGCCGGCACTCGAGAGAGCCGGGTGGGGCAAGTTAGTCAGGACGACGTGTCGAGGTAGGCCTTGACCAATCGCCGCGGTGCCCGCGCAAGCCAAGCCTCGATAACCACTTCGCGCAGCTCCTCGACCCCGACGCGATCGAGGCGTACGAGGATCGCTGGGTATCCGGTGAAATGAGAGGTGGTGAAGTAGAGGTCGGGGTCGTCCGCCAGCAGCGCCTCCTTCGCGCCCACGTGCTCGACCCGGGCACCCAGGATCGGCCCATCCGGCGCAGCGTCGCCAAGCTCTGCAACTTCTTTCGGGCGCAGTGGCCGCTCCCACACGAACAGCTTGTCCTTCACGCGCCACTGGCAGACGCCGCGTGAGTCCCGCTCGGCGGTCTCCGGCAGTGCCAGTGCGAGCTGCCGAACGTTATCCCAGGTGGCCACGCGGCACCACGATATACCGCCTGAGAAGCTTCTCGTGAGTGCATCTGTCCTCATCCCGCGATCGAGATCGACCTAGGTTTACATAACATCCATTATCGAGCGTAGGCAAGGAGCCGCCGAGCACCCTGCCAGCGGCCTTGCCGATCCCGTCGAGTGCGCCGCCGAAGTGAGAGCTCGAATACGTGCTCGCCGTAGCTCGTGTCGGCTGGGTTGAACTACGTGGCCGCCAACCACAGCTCGGTCGCGCTGTACGAGAGCCGCGAGCAGCCTCCCAACAGCGCACCCTTCACCTTCCGGGACGCCGCATGCCCCGCCATACAGTCCCTTCAGCTGGGATCTAGCTCGATCCGGATCGTGGTTAGGTCGGTCGCGATCATGCGCAGGAGCACGGCGTCGATTCGGTAACCGAGCCGGCCCCGGACCAGCTGGCTCTGCCGCGTCCGCGTGTCGTCGTCGGAGACCGGGTGAGCCGTGCCGGTCCGCCAGTGCAACTCGCCGTCCCGTGCAAAGCCAACACGGACACGTGGGTTCGCCCGTAGGTTGTAGACGTAATTGGCGTGTCGACCGTGGGCGGAGATCAGCCAGAAAATGTCGCCTTCGAGGCCGTTGGCAACGGGGATCTGACGGGGAAGCCCGCTGTGCCGTCCAGTCGTCTCCAGCACCGCATAGGTAGCTCCGAGTCGCCCGGCGCGAAGCACGGCGCGGTTGACCGGGTTCACCAGTCGCCGCTCCACGCCGCGAGTCAATCGTCGCTTGGTGGTGCGTCGCCAACGCTCTGCCATGCAACCCTAAACCCTGAACCAGCCGGCGCGCTTGCGCCCGAAGTGAGCCGTGGCTGAGCTGTCCGTTTGCACGCGGCAAAGGCTACTCGTTGCCTACGGCGGCAACACGATGCTCGAGCTGATCGCTGAAAATCGTCACGACGAGCTACTCGAGATCACCAGCCGCTCGTTCGATTGTGCCAAAGCCGCGTAGTGCCACCCGCGCCGACGGCGCGTTCGATGCGCAGGTGCTGCACAAGCTCGCCGGCCTGCCCTACGGGCGGGAGGACGTTCGCGGTCTGGTGGTAGCTAACGGCGGCGAAAACCGCGGCCCGGCTTGGGATCGAGCGGGCTCGGCGGCAGACCGGGCGGCAGATGCTCGAGGTTGTAGCCCGACGGCGCGATGTCGTTGGGCGCACCGGGATGGAAGAGCGACGCGAGCAGTTGGGCCTGCCCGCGGCCGACGCCGAGCTCGCCCATGCCGCCGTTGTACATCTGGATGCCGGCGGACTCGCAGTGCGCGTATAAGCGGCTGAGCTCCTCCAGGCGGCCGACGCGACAGGGCTTGACGTTGACGATCCGTACCCTGATGTGGGTCGCGCCAATCGACGCGACGCTCGTGATCGGCGCGTCGTACGAGACGCGATCCGCGATCGGCGTGAGCAGCTCGAGCACGGCTGGGTGGTCGTGCGGGTCCTCGAAGACGACCTCGGTGAACGTGGCCAGCGTGCGTTCGTACATCGCCAGCAGCGCCGCCTCGTCCTCGACCTTGAGGCTGTACTGGCCCTTGAAGTCGATCGTTGCGACACCCTCGACGGCCGCGACGCGGTCCATGATCTCCTGCGTCCACGACGGCGCTACGTCCAGCTTGAAGCCAACCGTCGGATGCATCGCCCGCCGGTTGGCGACCTTGTCGATGTCCGGTGGATCGCCGAGCCCGAACGAGTTGACGAACGTCACCGGCTTGGGCGTACGGCCGAGGACCTCAGGCAGGCTCGTGGCGGACTGCCGCAGCGCGAGATCGAGCGCCGCGGACTCGAACGTCCAGCGCCGCCAGTTGCGCTGCAGCTCGTACTCGGGCGGCTCGGGCCACATGTCGATCTCCTCGACGTGAGCGAGGAAGCCGGCGAGCGTCGCCCACTCGCCGACCAGCGGGAAGTCGCTCGCGCGCAAGCTCTCCTGGGCATCCCCCATGCCGACCTGCTCGCCGACGCCCTCCTCGCCACGACCCTGCAGTCGCAGCTGCGTCGTCGAGTGGTCCTCGAGCCCGGTCGGGCCGCTCGGCACAAGCGCCTCGCACGAGAACGACTCAATCGCGATCGACAGGTCCTTGACGGCGCTCCAGAGGTCGATCATGAGCAGGTCCCATAGCTCTTGGCGATCGGGTGCATGGGTGACACCCTATGTGGTCGCGGTGAGCGCGTGGACGTACGCCCACGCGGATGCTGGCGAGCCGAGTTGGACAGCAGCCGGGCGAGCGCTCTCGGCGATGCTCCCCACACTTCAAGAGCCGTGTCGACACATCCTGCGAGCCAGAGCCAACCCGAGCACTTGGAGCTCCCGGTCGTGGAGCTGTTCCGCCGGGCGCGTCCGCTGTCTGACCACGATGAGATGGTGATCGAGTATCTCAGCGAAGACGAGGGCGAGGCCTTCCTCGCAGCCGTTGAGTCGTCGCGTCGGTCTCACATGGATAGGACGCCGCACAGCCTGCGTTTTCCTTGCGGTTGCGTTTTGGCTGCGCTATGGTGATTGTATGGCTGTCAAGGATCGCGGCGATCGACTGCTTGACGCACCCTACGACGCGCGGATGCAGAAGTTGGTCAACGAGATCGCGGGCGACGAAATAGCCCACGTCGCGCGTGCGCTGCGCGAGACGCTGGCAGGCGACGCGCACGGTTCAGCGCGCTACGTGTACCACTACAGGCGCCTCGCCCGAGCGCTGCTCAGCGCGGCCGCGGCGCGACGCCCCCAGGCGCTCGTGGTCGGCGCGAGCGGCCATGTTGAGCTGGCGGAGCCCTCGGGCGCACACGTCTCGTGGCTGGAGACGGCGCTTGACCAGAGCGCCGCCGGTGCGCCGTTCTCCCGCTGGACGGCGGTGCTCGGCGTTGACGACGGGGTGGCGCTGCACGCGCTCGCCTCGCTGCGAGGGCTGGTCCCTGACGCCAAGGCGTTGCAGCCGCCCGCCGGGGCGCGGGTCTTTCGCCTCGATGAGCTCCAGCTGCGGCGCTTTCTGCGCAGCGTGCGCCGCGACCTCGACGTCGAGGAGCCTGCGCTCGAGCGCATCCAGACCGTCTTTGACCTCTCGCGTACCGAGCTGGCACGCCTGTTCGGTGTCAGCCGCCAGGCGATCAGCGACTGGATCGAGAGCGGCGTCCCCGTCGAGCGCCAAGCGAAGGTGGCTACCATCGCCTCCGTCGCCGACCTGCTCGAGCGCAAGCTGAAGCCTGGGCGGATCGCTGGGATCGCCCGACACGCCGCCCCCGCATATGGCGGCAAGACGATGCTCGAGCTGATCGCCGAAGATCGCCACGACGAGCTCCTTGAGATCACCCGCCGCTCGTTCGACTGGGCGACCGCGGCGTAATGCCATCCGCGCCTGCCGCGGGCACGATGCGCACCCTGCGTCGCGGCGGGACGTATTTCCGCCTTGCCGAGCTTGGCTGGGTCGACCCGCTCGACGCCAGCTACAGCCAGCGAATGGGCGGCCGGTGGAACCCGCCCGGCGCGTTCGCCGTTCTCTATCTCAACGACAGCGTGCCCACCAGTCGCCTGCAGGTGCTGCACAAGCTCGTCGGCCTGCCCTACGGCCCGGAGGACCTCGAACCCTCAGAGCAGCACGACCTCGTCACCGTAGAGGTGCCAACCCTGACGCACCTGGACTGCATCTCCGACGAAGGGCTCGCCGCTGTGGCGCTCCCCACCAGCTACCCGCGACACCGCAACGGCCGACCGGTCACCCACGCCACCTGCCAGCCAATCGGCAGGCGCGCCTTCGCACGCCAGCTTGCGGGGGTGGCCTGCCGCTCGGCGGCGACCAACGCC
>JBEKYV010000064.1:0-11425 GCA_049510515.1 Solirubrobacteraceae bacterium
TGCCAACTCCGTGGCCGCCCACGGTGCGGCGCTGGGCCTTGAGTCCTACGTCTTCATCCCCGCCGATCTGGAGGAGCAGAAGGTGCTCGCCACCGGCGTCTATGGCACACGCCTGGTGGCGGTGAAGGGCAACTACGACGACGTCAACCGCCTCTGCACCGAGCTCTCCGCCGAGCGCGAGTGGGCGTTCGTGAACATCAACCTGCGCCCCTACTACGCCGAGGGCTCAAAGACGCTGGCGTACGAGATCGCCGAGCAGCTCGGCTGGGAGCTGCCCGACCGCTGCGTCGTGCCGATCGCCTCGGGGTCGCTGTTCACGAAGGTCGCCAAAGGCTTCGCCGAGTGGCGCGAGCTGGGTCTTGTGAGTGGCGAGCTGCCGCGGATGAGCGGCGCGCAGGCCGAGGGCTGCAGCCCGGTCGCGAGCGCCTACGCGGCGGGCCACGATGTGTGCCGGCCGGTGAAGCCCAACACGATCGCCAAGTCGCTGGCGATCGGCAACCCCGCAGATGGCCCCTACGCGCTGGAGGAGGCGCGCCGCAGCGGCGGCTCGATCGACGCGGTCAGCGACGAGGAGATCAGGCAGGGCATCGCCCTGCTGGCGCAAACCACCGGCATCTTCACCGAGACTGCGGGCGGCGTCACCACGGCGGTGCTGGCGAAGCTCGCCGAGCGCGGCGAGATCGACCCCACCGAGCGCGTGGTGCTGGTGATCACCGGCGAGGGTCTGAAGACCCTGGACGCGGTGCGAGGCACCTTCGAGACCCACACGATCGAGCCAAGCGTCGAGCAGTTCGAGACCCAGGTGGAGCGTGCGCTGCAGACGGCCGCCGAGGCCGATGCGGCCCTGGCAGGCGACGGGGGACTGGCCGGTCACGGCGCGCTCGTGAGCGCCGGCGCAAGGAGCTGAGCCGCGATGCCGGTAACCGTGAAAATTCCCACCCAGCTGCGTACCGCCGCCGAAGGAGCAAGCGAGGCCCAGCTGGAAGGAGCAACGGTGCAGGAGGTGCTCGACAGCCTGTTCGAGCGCTTCAGTGAGCTGCGCACCCGAATCTCCGACGACGACGGCGGCCTGCGACGCTTCGTAAACGTCTACCTAAGCGGCGAGGACATCCGCTTCCTGGACGGCCTCCAAACCCCCGTGTCAGACGGAGCCGAGCTGACGATTCTCCCAGCGGTAGCCGGGGGTTGAGCAGCAGCGCCTAGCGCGTATGCGCGGCGGCGTGGTGCGCCGCGGTGGGCTGGGTCGGCAGCGAGGAGCCGCTGACCCCGATTGTCGAGACCAGCCCAGCGGCGCACATCGCTCCAACCGTAAGCGCACGCATACGACGAGGCGTGAGCCACCCCATATGGTGAGTTTGCAGCCAGGTCCGAAACCCGCTCGCGGCGGAAGCTGCCGCCATTGCGCAACCGACGCACATGCCTAGATCATAGAGTCGCGCATCATCGTACGCGCCGGTGGCGCATCGCCAAGCTCGACGCGACTCTCGAGCCGCTGTCGAAGCTCGGCACCGCGCCCAGCAGAAACAGCCCGGGCAGCCCGCTGATCGCTCAGCGAGAGCCCATGCACCCGCGCAAAGTCAAGCAACTCCTGCCGCTCCGAAGCCTCGCGAGCAGATCGCCTAAACAACCAACAGAAGAGCCCAACGGTAAAGAGGCTGACCACAGCCATCATCACCGCCCCAGCAAGGTTCTGATCAGCCAGAGGCGAAAGATGATGCCGAGAATCTCCCCCAAGATAAAAGGGATAGAAAACCGCATCAGACCAAAGAAAGATGTTGCCAAGCGCAGCAGCAGCGAGGCTGACGGCCACGATGTAGAGCAGCTTCCCGAGACTGCCAAACCAGCCAGGCATCGGCAGCGGCCCAAACAGGCACATCCAAAGGTTGATCCCAAAGCCAAGGAACATCACATGCTGCAGCAGGTTTAGCCCAACGTGTTCCAGGGCACCCTGGTAGAGCCCGGGAAGATGCCAAAGGTAGAGGTCGAGCGCCCACAACGGCAACGCGACCAGCGGGTGAGCAAGCACCCGCAGCCGATCGAAGAGGGGGATCTCGAGGATCGGCGCCAGCAGCGGCGCGGTGAGGCCGAGCACGATCAAGAGCGCCGCGACGTCCGCGATCAAGAGGCTCTCGATCATATGCACGAACAGCAGTTCCTCGCCGGCCTTCCCGCCCCCAATCAGAGCCGCCGCGAACACCAGGCCCCCGGCGTAGAAGCAGCCCTGGCGCCAGCCGGGAATGGGCTGAGCGCTGGAGGCAAGGCCGCGCACGCGAGCGGCATAGACCAGGCAGAGCAGCGCCATCGGCACCAGCTGGACGGCGTCCTCCAGCGGAAGCGAGACGGCAAGCGGAGTGGCTGTGGCCATGGCCCCTCAGCCTACGCCTGCGAGCTGACAGGCACGGTCGATGGACGCCCCGCTGGGGTCCTTTAATCAACCCTGATTTTCTGCTCCACGCCGGCGAGCCGCCAGCTGTAAAGCACCGCGGCCACCGAGGTGGCGAGATTCAGGCTGGAGACGCCCGCGCGCATCGGCAGGCAGACGCGGGCGTCGGCGCGGTCGAGCAGCTCCCGCGAGAGGCCCTGACGCTCGGCACCAAATGCGAGGATTGAGCGGGCGGGCAGCTCCCCGGGGCGCAGCTGCTCTCCATCGGGGTCCAGGGCGATCAGCGGGCGGCGCTCGCTCCAGCGGCCGGCGGCGACGGTCTGAGCCGGAGGCCGTCTGGGGCCGACCAGCTCTAGCGCATCCTCCCCGAGCCGTGCGACGGGCAGCGCGAAGTGCAGGCCGGCGCTGCCCCGCAGAGCCGCGGGGTCCCATGGGTCGTGGATGCCTGTCGTAAGCACCCCGGCGACGTCGGCGGCCGCCGTCACGCGCACGCAAGCGCCGATGTTGCCGAGGTCGCTGGGAGCCTCCAGCAGCACGACCGGTGCGGGTCGCGCCTCAGCGAGGAGCGCGTTGGCATCGGCGGGCGCCCGCCGCGCGATCGCAATCACCCCGGTAGAGGGCGCCAGCGGCGCGAGCGTCGCAAACACCTCGGCGGGCACCGTGACGGCGTCGGCGAGGATCCGCTCGCGCACGTCGGGCGCAAGCGCATCGGCCAGCGCACTCAGCCGCGCGGGCGAGACGACCGCGACGTGCAGCACCTGCGCGCCGAAGCGCAGCGCGTGCTTGAGCGCATGCAGCCCCTCCAGCACCGCAAGCGCAGGGTCGCGACGGGCGTCACGGAAGATTCTTTTCAGGTCGGTCACGGAGCCAACGGGCGTCCGAAGGGTCGGGTTGGTAGTCCTTGACACAGCCCATAGTCTGCCAGGGCGAGTCCTCCGGATGGAGGGGTGTTCGGAAGACGGGTAGCGTGTCTGCATAAAGCACTACACCGTTGCCGAGTTGCTGGTCATCGATCCCGCTTGGATACGCCACTATGTCGCTGAGGTCACCGGAGCTGTTCGCTCTCCGGCGGCGGGCTAGCAGAGCGTCTACGAGCTGGGGATGATGCAGCGGAAGCCGATGTGGCTGGTAGAGGTATCGATCGCCTCGGGTTGGCGGGCGGCGGGCCGATAGCGAAGGCAATAGCTCGGCGCGCAAAGGTGCGAGCCGCCCTTGATGACCCGGCGGGGGATGCTCGCGCCGGGGTGAGCGAGTTCACAGCTCCCGGCTGGGGTCTCGACGCGGGGGTTGGGGGGTGGCGTGCAGCAGGCGCTTGGGGTGGGCTCGGTGACGGGGCCGCGCGTGGAGTAATAGTCGGTTGTCCATTCCCAGACGTTTCCCGTGATGTCATGGAGCCCGTATCCATTGGGGGGGAATAGGCCCACTGGTGATGTGCCGCGCCAGCCCTTCGCGCCGGTGTTGTGCCAGGGGAACTCGCCCTGCCAGTGGTTGGCCATCAGCTCGCCATATGGTCGCTCCTCGTCGCCCCAGGAGAAGGTCGCGCCGTCGAGTCCGCCTCTTGCGGCGTACTCCCACTCGGCCTCGCTTGGGAGCTGCTTGCCAGCCCATTTTGCATACGCGTCGGCGTCTTCGTAGGCGACATGGGTGACAGGGTGCTCGGCGCGCCCGGAGTTCTCGCTCCTCGGCCCCCAGGGGTGGCGCCAGTTCGCGCCGGGCACGTAGGCCCACCATGAGCACGGGTCGTTCAGCGGCACTGGGCCGGGGGTGGGATGAAAGACCACCGATCCCTCGCGTAGGAGCGTGGGGTCGGCGTCGGGGTAGGCAGCGGGGTCGGGTGGGCGCTCGGCAAGCGTGAGGTATCCGGTCTCCTCGATGAAGCGGGCGAACTGCGCGACGGTGACCGGGTCGCGGTCGACCGCAAAGCCGCTGATGTGCACCTCGCGGACTGGTCTCTCTTCGGGGTAGAAGTCAGCCGAGCCCATGCGGAAGCTGCCTAACGGGATCTGGATCATGTCCTCGCGGCCCATCTCCGGGGATCGTAGAAGCCTGCGCCCGTGGACCCCTGTGCGCGTCCGCGGTGGTATACCGTGTAGATGCAGTCCGGGGAGGTGCTTCCGTTTGCGCCCACGCCGTCGGCGAGTCGTGCCGGCCGCACGATGCAGGAGTCCTCCTACGAGAACCGGGTGCCGGAGCGTCATCTGCCCGAGGATGCGCCCAACATCCTGATCATCTTGATCGACGATGCGGGTCCGGGGCTTCCGGACACCTTCGGTGGTGAGGTGCGCACCGACGCGCTGAGCAGGGTGCACCAACAGGGCATCGGCTTCAACCGCTTCCACACGACGGCGATGTGCTCGCCGACGCGGGCGTCGCTGATGACTGGACGTAATCATCACCGCATCGGCAACGGTCAGATCGCGGAGCTGGCCAACGACTGGGACGGGTATGCCGGAGAGATCCCCAAGAGCAGCGCGCTTGGCGCCGAGGTGCTCAAGGACTACGGGTATTCGACGGCGGCATGGGGCAAGTGGCATAACACGCCCGCGATCGAGACCACGCCCGCGGGGCCGTTTCACAACTGGCCGAGCGAGATCGGCTTTGAGTATTTCTATGGTTTCCTTGCCGGCGAGGCCTCGCAGTATGAGCCGAATCTGGTCCGCAACACGACCAGCGTCCTGCCGCCCAGGACACCCGAGGAGGGCTACCACCTCAGCGAGGACCTCGCAGACGACGCGATCTCGTGGCTGCACCGCCACCAGGCATTCGAGCCCGACAAGCCGTTCTTCATGTACTGGGCCACCGGCTGCCTGCACGCACCCCATCATGTCTTCAAAGAGTGGGCGGACAAATACGCCGGCAAGTTCGACGACGGCTGGGACGCCTATCGCGAGCGGGTGTTCATGCGCGCCAAGGAGCGCGGCTGGATTCCGCAGGACGCGCGACTGACGCCCCGCGATCCGCAGATGCCGGCATGGGAGGACATCCCCGAGGAGCAGCGCCCGTTCCAGCGCCGCCTGATGGAGGTCGCGGCCGGTTACGCCGAGCACGCCGACGCTCAAGCCGGTCGAGTGCTCGACGAGCTGGACGCCTTGGGATTGGCCGAGAACACGCTGGTGTTCTACATCTGGGGAGACAACGGGTCCTCGGGCGAGGGCCAGAACGACCTCGCTGCCCAGCTGCCGCAGAAGCTCGCGCAGATGAAGGAAACCTTCGCGATCGAGGCGGCGCGCAACAGCGTCTACCCGGTTGGCGGCGGACTGTGGGTTGTGGTGCTCCACCCCGAGCTTCGGATCTCGACGCCCTACCGGGAATGGAACTTCGGCCCGGACATCATCCGGATGCCCGAGTTCTGCGCTCCCGCGCTCGGTAACCGTGCGAACCTCGTGACGATCGACGCCGATCTCCCGGCGAACGCCAGCGGCGTGCTGTACGCCCTCGGCAGCTCCAGCGGCGGCCTCACCGCCTACCTCGACGACGGGTACCTTTGCTACGAGTACAACCTGTTCATCATCATGCGCACGAAGGTCCGCTCCGAGCAGCGTCTCGCGGCCGGTCACGCGAAGATCGAGATATCGACCGAGTACCTCGAGGTCAAGCCCGGCGGACCACTGAACGTCACGATCGACGTCAACGGCGATCGACTGGCCTCCGGCACAGTGCCGGTCAGCGCCCCGCTGCTGTTCACCGCCAACGACTGCCTCGATATCGGCGCATGCCACGGAGGACGCGTCTCGCTGGACTACTACGAGCGCGCGCCATTCGAGTTCAACGGGACGATCGACAACGTCAACGTGCGCTACACCTCATAGCGCGGCCCGGGCATTGCTCGTGCGTGGTGAGTAGGCCCATCTTCAGATCCGCGGGTCGTCCCGTCGTCATCAGCCATGCGGTCGTCGGGACGATCTCATTGACGTCGGCGCTGATCATCTACGACGGCTGGGCGAGTCTGAGGTTCTGGGACGTCTTCTCGATCATCGTCGGAATCGTGCTGGCGATCTTTATCGCTCGCGCGTTTGGGGAGGCCCTGGCGAAGGTCGCGGCGAAGGGCAGCCCGCTGGATTGGAGCGAGCTGGTCGGTGTGGTGGGGGCCGAGTGTGGCTTCCTGTTGCTGGCAGTGCCACCGATCGCCTTGACTGCGGTCTTGGATATCGCCGGGGTCGCCCTGGGCGACTCGATCCAGGTGGTTATCTGGCTCGGCGCTGTCTCCCTCGGCTTCTGGGGTGGCCTGGCGGGAGCCCGAGCCGGCCTGCGCGGTTGGAGACTTGCGCTGGCGGTGGCTGTTGGCCTGCTGGTGGGCGGGCTGGTATTGACGCTCAAGGTGGTACTGCAACCTGGCAAGGTCGTCGCCAGCAGTGTCGCGATGATCAACCCAGTACGGCTGCACGGGAGTGAGTGACGCGCCCGGCAAGGCATGCGAAGCGTTTGGGCGGCCCCCGCATCGGCGCTGATAACACGGGCTACCATGAAGCGTGTGAGCAGCCTGATCGACATCAGTCCCGGCGAACGCGAGCAGATCCGTCTGGACTTCTACCGCGCGCATCGTGGGCAGGCAGGCTTTTCCTCGGTTTCCGTGCGGCGCGACCTTGAGCGGCGAGACGCCTGGTTCCTCGATGTCGGAGCGACCGGGCCGGTTGATGTTCCGTCCAGATATCGCGGGCTCACGGTCCGAGTCAGGCAAGCGCACGGCGCAATCAACGCCGTGGTCCGCAGACCATTGTCGACGTTCCTCGCCCGCCAAGCTGTGACGTAGGCATCAAGCCTGCCCTACTGAAGTAGCCAGCTATGGCAGATTCTGACACGGGTTCCAGCCAGGCTGGTCTTGGCCAAGAACGCGTCATGTGGGAGGCGTAGCATGGACACGATGATCACCGTCGTTGAGGCTGCGCAGCGTGTTGGGAGGAGCCCGGGAACCGTGCGTCGCTGGATTCGCGAGGGTCGCCTGCGGGCGGATACCGTGCACGGTCAGCGGCTGATCGATCCCGGTGCTCTCAATGAGGTGCGCGACGAGATGTACCCGATGCTGCCGCTGCCGCCAGAGTGGCAAAAGCTGGAGGACGGCACGCCGGCACCGAACTGGGTCGCAGGCGTCGCGCTGTCGCGGCTCGGGCGTTGAGACTTGTCATCGACGCGAGCGTCGTAACTGCTGCGTCAGCGACTCCCATTGGGTTTGCGCGCTTTCGACGCTTCGAACTGGTCGCGCCACCGTTGATGTGGATCGAGGCCGTTTCGAGCCTGCATGCGATGGTCTGGCGAGGCGAGCTGGAACGTGATCAGGCCACCTTTGTGCTGAATCGTGTGCTGTCGGCTCCGGTGCGGCGTCGTGAGCCGAGCGGGCTGGCGCGTGAGGCGTGGAAGATCGCGGATGAACTCGGCTGGGCGAAGACCTACGACGCGAACTACGTTGCGCTCGCGCGCCTGCTCGGCTGCAAGCTTGTGACGTTGGATGCTCGGATGCGGCGTGGGACTGCTCGGCTGGGCTTCGTGGTGGGGCCGCTTGAGTTGGGTGACTGATCGGCGAGCGGGACCCGAGACGCAGGTTATGGTGCGTGGCGATACAGCGAGGCATACAAGGATCCTCCAAATGAGCGCTGCCGACGACGACATCCAGCACTATCTCGTGACGTATGACCCCGCACGCCGTACAGCGACCATGCGGGAGTTCGAGACGGACTACGACACCGCGCTGTACGCCTACCAGCAGGCCGAGCAGCAAGCACGTGGCACAGACCTTGAGGTCGTGCTGCTCAGCGCCGACTCGCTGGAGACTGTCAAGCGCATGCACTCCAGTTACTTCGAGCCCAAGTCGCTCGACGAGCTGCTGCCCGCATAAGGCCGGGCATTCATCCAACGCGCCCGGCAAGATTCGAACTTGCGACCTCTCGCTCCGGAGAACGCGGCCCGCCCTGATCGGCAGGCATCCGACCCTATGTTTGCTGGGGTTCTGCCGAGCCGGTCCTAGCGATCCGAGGCGATTGGGCAGCGAAAAGGCAGCGGAGCAGGGGTGCTGCCTTTTCGATCGCGGAGCGCCGTGGGCGTTGGGCGCTCCACCCGCGCCCCGCGCCCGCCCGGGCGAGGGTGCGAAGATCCGGCGGAGCGAATGGACGACAAGCTGTGGCAACTGATGCTGGGCGAGGAGGGGTTGGCGCAGATGGGCAGGGCGCTCGGGATCACCGCCGCGCAGGCGCGGGCGCTGGTCGAAGCATCCCGGCTTGGACCCGCCGGATGGGAAGATATGGACGCGCGCGCTCGGAAGCTGCTCGGCAAGCCGCTCATGGAGTGCAACCGCGAGGACTGGGAAGCGCTCGACGAGGATGCGTATGCACACCTGCTCACCACCTACGGCACGAGCAGGGAGAAGCTCGGCGGCGAGCTTGACCGCTTCCTCGGATCGCTGCTCGAGAGCGACAACCCGTGAGCTGAGCATGGAGGGTTGGAGCGTGTCCGCGCACGCCCGTAGGCTGCGCCTGCAGTGTCTCCGTGGGGCGGGCGGCGTTCCGGCGAGCGCCGCCCGCTTTTCTGGACGGGTCGAAGGGGTTGGCGGGCTACAGGCCGATCGTGTTCTTCAGGGCCGTGATCTGCTCGTCCAGCTCCCGCCCCGGCTTCAAGCGCTCGCGGAGGCTGCCTATGCGGGCCCTGGTCTGCACGTAGCGTGCGACGGCCTCCGCGACCTCCATATCGCCGGGCGTCCATTCGTCTGGCGAGAGGGGATCGCGCGTATTGTCCCCTGGTGCATCCGTGGGGGCTGGCTGCTTGGGCGGACGCCCGCGTGGCCGCTTCGCCCGCATCCCTGGCGGCAACGCTCCCTCCGCGAGGCGGCGGATCGTCGCGTCGTCGCGCGCCGCGCAAAGCAACCCAAGATCGTCGCGCACCTCCGCGGGGAGCTTCGCGTGGATTCTGCTGAGACGCTCGAACATGGCCTGCTGGGCGCGACGGCGTGTTATGCGGCGCGCGTTGTCTGCCTGCGGCGTCTCGCTTGATCGCGGAAGGTCGAGGTCGCGCGGCACTCGCCAGCCGTCCTGCCCCCTGACTTTCTGGAGAAGCTCATCGAACTCGGCCTGGGCGCGGTCTAGGTCCGAGACGTTCGCCGCAGGACCATGCCATGCGACGAGCACCTTGAGCGCGCCAGCCTGCGAGAACCCACGCGCGACCAGGCCGCGGACGAGCCACGCGACGTAGATCCGCGTCGCCCTCGGCGCTGGCCTCCGGCCACGGCCGGCAGGCGGCGGGTAGGGGACACGCCAGAGGTCGAGGACGGGTCGGGGTGTCCCGCTCGCGGCCTGGAGCGAACGTTGCAGCCACATTTCTGCGGCAGGGACGAATCTCACCGCACGCCGAGCAGCTAATTCTTGTCGGCTCGCGAGCACATTTTTGGGTGATTCCATACCCGTCATGGGCATGACTATGACAGCGCGGCAGGCGCCCCCCGGCGGCGTGAGCGATGCGCTAATCCTCGCGATTGCCCGCGAACGAGCCGCCGGCCGCCCCGCGCACATGGTCGCCGCAAGAGTGCCGATTCATCCCAGCGAACTGTCTCGATGGGTCAACGGCAGGCGTTCTCCGACGCGCAACCAGGCCGCGCGGCTCGCGAAAATCCTGGGCGAGCCGATCGGCGACCTCTTCCCGAGCCTGATCGTCCTCAACGAGAACGGCGGCGCGGGGACCACCACCGCACCGCCGCCCGAAACCTCGTCGGCCGACCAGGGCCGACGTCCCGCCACGGCCGAGCAGGGCCATGACAGAGTCCAAGCATAGCCGCCCGCGCAGCCGTGGCCTCACGTCGGCTAGCGAACTCGACGTGGCAGACTTCCTGTTTCTCGCGGCGCTCACCGAGCACGAACGCCGGCAGGCCGACCGTGATCGCCAGCGCGTCGTCGCCAAGTTGCGACCACGGCTAGCTCGCGTCGCCCGTAAGCGGCGGCTGGCGCTGCGCCGTGTCGTTGTGCCGCGAGCGCGCCCTGCTGTTGCCGCCTCGCGGCGAGGGGGCGGTCGGCGTGCTCGACGGCGACCGCGCAGCAGGTCGCCCGACCCCGGTGAATCTGCGCCGGGGGAAGCCCGGCATCGTCGCCTAGCCGCGAGGCTGCGAGGGAAAAACACTGGCCGGGGCGGGCGGGCGCGCGGCGACGCCTGCCCGAACCGGGGGGGCAGCTCGTGAGCCGTCTCGAAGAACTCGGCCAGAAGTGGGAGGAGGAAGCCCTCGCCCGCCGCGCGCAGACGGCCGCGGACGATCACGACCCTGAGCCGACCGAGGCGGAGCGCCGGCAAGCACTCGAACGCCTTCGTCATGAAGACAATGAAGATCAGCCGCGGTGGAGGCGACTCCCATGAGCGCCTCGGCGCCGGGCACCTTCCTCCTCGGAACGGCTGCCGCCGAGCTCGCCGCGAAGGGCTACCACGCCCACCCGCTGAGGCCCCGCGCGAAGGTGCCCGCCACGCCGCGTGGCTTCAAGGACGCGACAAGCGACCCGGCGCAGATCGCGGAGTGGTGGCGTGCGATGCCCACCTCGAACATCGGGGTCGCGTGCGGCGCGTCAGGAGTCGCCGTGCTCGACATCGACGCGAAGCTCGGCGCCGACCCGCGTGTGATCCTCGCCCGCTTCGATCGCCACGGCGCCCCCGTGGTCGGCACCGGGCGCGCGGAGCGCTCCCCGGACTACCCCCGCGCGCTGCACGGGCGCCGGGGCGTGCAGGTCTACTTCCGAGGCAACATGCCGAGCGCCGCGCGGCTGACGATCCCCGGCTGCGAGATCAAGGGCGCCGGCGGCTACGTCGTCGCGCCGCCGAGCATCCACCCATCCGGCGTCGAGTACGTCGGCGAGCTGCCGTCGGTGGACGAGCTGCCGCCGATCCCGGCGTGGCTGCTCGAGCTCGCGCAGCGCCAGCACCGCGGGCCGCGATCGTTCCCGACGCCAGCCATCCGACCCGGCTGCGCCGGCCCAGTGCTCGACGGGCTCGTGAGGACCGTCGAACGCGCCGAAGTCGGGTCGCGGAACCGCTGTCTCTTTTGGGCTGCGTGCCGCGCGTGCGAGCACATCGCCGCCGGGG